>NZ_JBIXLM010000020.1:0-82615 GCF_045798545.1 Paeniglutamicibacter sp. ORCA_105
CCCCCCCCCCGGGGGGGGGGGGGGGCCCCCCCCCCCCCCCCCCCCCCCCCCCCGCCCGGTTACGGAGGATCGGCTGCAGCTTAACTGTGAGCGCCGTGGCCGCCGGGGGTGATGCGCGGGTCACCCAGCCGCATGCCGATCCCGCAGAGCATGACCAGCACCAGCTCGGCCGCGGCGACGCCGAGCATCGCGACCGGGCCGGCAGTAGCTGCCGCGACCGGGCCATCGCCGCCGTGGACATGCACCGGGATGCCCAGGGCCATGAAGGTGTGTGCCAGGGCCATGAGCGCGGACATGGCCAGCAATTCGACCAGGGCAGCCGGTTTGTTCCACGCCCGGTGCGCGCACTTGAGGCACAACATGACCATGGCACCCAGGACGGTGGCCACCCATGGCCCGTGGGGGAACACCGCCATGATCCACAGGTGCCCCACGCCCATTGCCACGGCCAGGGCGGCAACGCTGCGCGCGTAGAGCACCGGCGCCGGGGCCCGGGGTGCGCGGGTACGCACGCTCGCCCCGATCCGCGGCGCGGGCCACGCGGCGGGGGCACCGGCAAGATTCGTCATCATGGCATGCCGCCTAAGAGTGGCAGGACTTGCCGGTTGCCGGGGCCGGGACATCCAGGACCGGCGAGCGGTCGAAGAAGCCCTCGGGACGCAGCTTGAAGCCCACGGTGTCCACCGGCATGATGGGCCAGTCCTCCGGGCGCGGGAAGTGGGTGAGCCCGAAGGTGTGCCACAGAACGATCTCCTCGCCGTCGATGTTGCGGTCAGCCTTGACCCATTCGGGCAGCCCCGCACCGCCGGCATGCTGGTTCACGAAGTCGCCGGTCGGGTAGCGCTGGCCCTCGGTGGCCGGGGTGACCCACAGCGCCTTCGAGGCAAAGGTGGCGCGGCGGTGGATCGAGGATCCCTCGTCGGCCAGCAGCGTGGGGTTGCCCTGAGGGTGCAGCTTGTAGCCCACCGGGTGGCCGAGGCGGTTTTTCGATTCGGGGTTTGAGACGACCCAGGTGCGGCCCTTGGTGCCGTCGGCATCGCGGATGGCCTCGGATTCGCGGGTGAAGACCGTGCGCTTGCGCGAGAACGCATTGCCGCGCAGGTTCTCCGGACCTGTCGGGACCCGCACGACGTCCTCCTCCTCGACGCGGCCCGGGCCGCCGTCCAGGGCGAAGTCCAGGCGTGCCCCGAAGAGGTGCTGGTGGTAGGGGGCGCCGAGGCCCGGGGCCAGCTCGGAGGCGTACGGTGTTTCCCCGTCGGGCAGGGCGCTGGTGAACACGATGCCCGTGGCCTTGGCCTCGAACTCGATGGTTCCGTCGAGATAGAGGTACCAGTAGAAGCCGTAGTCGTAGTTGCCGATGGTGGTGAAGAAGGAAATCACCAGGCGGCGGTTGCGGCGCGTGTAGTTGATGCCGCTCCACAGATCCGAGTGCTTGGCCAGGATCGAGTAGTCCTCCTCGTGCATGCAGATCCCGTTGCGGATCGTGCGGGCCTCGCCGCGCGCGTTGGAGACCACGGGGGAGATGTAGTGGATCTCGCCCAGGCAGTCGCAGCCGAGCTCGAGCGAGTTGGCGAACTGGCCCACCAGGTACTCGCCGGTGTCGAAGTAGTTCTGCCAGCTGCGCACCGGGGACGGGTCGCCGTAGGGGACCACCATCTCCGCAATGGAGGCACGGTTAAGGATGCGGCGCGGGGCGCCCTTGTCCTCGAAGGAAATATTGTGCAGCACCAGGCCCTCGCGCACGTCGAAGCCCACATCCAGGCTCCACTTTTCCCACTCCACATGATTCTCGCCGGTGACAATGAAGCTGGGACCTTCGGGCTGGGTGATGGAGATCGGCTTCTGCGTGGTGCGCAGCGGGCCGGTCAGTTCGGGGTCGGTGTAGTTGCCGTGCTCGGCGGGGATCGGCACGACGCCCAGGTCGATGACCTGGTCCACGCTGCGGTTGCCCACATCCACGTAGCCGACCAAACCATCCACGGGGTGTGCCCATGCCGAATCCTCCGGGTGGTCCTGCACGAAGGCCAGTCCGCGCAGGATGCGGCGGCCTGATTCCTCCGGGTACTCGAATACGCCGGCCGAGAGCGGGGCAACGCGCACCTTCTTCACGTCCAGGTTCCGCTTGGCCAGGGCCTCGAGCCATCGAGGGTCCTTGGCAAGCAGCTGCTCGACGACTTCGAATTCCTCTTCCAGGACCGGCAGCTCGCCGCTTGCGGTGGTGTCCAGTTCGATGACCGACTCGATAATGCGGTTGGTCACCGAGACCACAACGTCCTTGGGCCTGGCACCTGCCGTGTCGAGGATGAAAATCCGGAACCGGCGATCGATCTCCGTCGCGTCCCGGCGAGGATCCTCGAGTCCCAGGTAGGCCACGCGGGCCGAATCCGGGAAGTGGCCGTTCTCGGACAGGATGGTGCGCACCAGTGCGATTTCCTGTTCGGTGGCAAGTGCGTAGGCACCGAGGTCGGTGTTTTCGGCGATCGCGTTGCTGGGGGTCATGGCGTTGCCCTTTCGAGGGAATGTGGGAGGAGACGTGCATTACCGGTGCCGGTGACGTGCACCACGTTTTTATTCTCTGATTGTAGAGAATAACCGCGTTTCTTCACCGTGGCAAGGGGTGGGGGTTGGTGCGGGTGGTGCGCAAAGGTTGGCGGAGTGATCCGTAGGATGGGTTGCATGCCAAAGATTGTTGATCACGATGCTCGCCGACTCGAGCTTGTTGAGGTTACGTGGAAGGTTATTGCCCGCCGCGGCTTTGACGGTGTGACCTTGCGCGATATTGCGGCCGAAGCAGGCTTTGCAAATGGCGCATTAAAACCATACTTTCCCACGCGGGCGAGCTTGATTCGGGCTACCTTTAGCCACGTCTTTGGCCGTACCAACTCTCGGATCGCGACCTCAACCCAAGGGTTGGCCGGCCTGTCGGCACTACGAGCCTTCGCCGCGGAGGTCCTGCCACTGGATGCGGACCGGCTGGACGAGGCCCGGGTCGTGATCCCTTTCTGGCAAGTCGCCATCCATGAGCCAGAATTCGCCGCGCTCAATGACGAAGCCATGCTCCAGTGGCGCAACTGGATTCGGGGGTGGATTGCCCAGGCGGGGGATGAGGGTTCGCTGCGTGGCAATGTGGATCTAATGGTCGCGGCGGAATCGTTCTTGACCTTCCTGTTGGGATCCCAGATAGCGGCAGTGCTTGATGCGGGCTTCAACGATCCGAGCCAATTGCGAGCTCAGTTGGAACAACACCTGGGTCTGCTGCGCACGGGTTGAGCAACGTCCCTGCTTTAAAACCTACAGTCAGAGAAAAAACGTGACTTTAGGAATTTTTGCGCGTAGATTGGCTGGAATGTGACGCCGTTCACCTCCCTCCCGATTGTCGATACCGAGGGGCGTGGCCGAAATTGGGGAAAGGTCTATCGCTCATGTACCAGATACAGCACGCTGATTCCTTCGGAGACTGGAAGGCCCTTGTCTCCAGCGCCTTCGTTCCGCTCACTTCCGAGCCGGTACGGGCCGGCTCCTTTGCCGGCAGCATTGCCGGCAACCAGTTCGGTTCCGTGGGGGTGATGGAGGTCGAGGCCACGGCACACGCAGTGCGCCGCACCGAGGACCTGCTGGCCGCTGGGGACCACCCCCACTTCAAGCTCAACCTGCAGCTCAGCGGGCATGGCATCCTGCTGCAGGACGGGCGGGAAACCTTGCTTCGACCCGGGGAGCTGGCGATCTATGACACCCAGCGTCCCTACACCTTGATGTTCGAGGAGGAATTCAAGACCCTCGTCCTCATGTTTCCCCAGCAGCAGCTGGGACTGCCGGTTGCCCAAATCCGTGAGATGACAGCCACCGCCATCGGCGCCGAACATCCCTTGGGTCGGGCCATCAACCCCTTCCTGGGGCAGCTGGCGGGCCTGTTGCCCCAGCTGCAGGGTCCCGTCGGACATCGGCTGGCCGCGAATGCCGTGGACCTGTTGGGTACGTTGCTCGCGGCCGAACTCCACGAACACGACGAACTCGCGGTCGATGGGCATCACCGGCAATTCCGTTCGATCCAGGCCTACATCGATGAGCACCTCACCGATCCCGAATTGTGCCCGGGATCCATTGCAGGGTCCCAATACATCTCCTTGCGCAGTCTGCATAAGATTTTCGCCCAGTCCGGCCACACCGTCTCCGAGTGGATTCGCACCCGACGGCTGGAGCAATGCAAACGCGATTTAAGTGACCCCTTTCAACACCACGTGCCGGTGGGAGCAGTGGGGGCGCGTTGGGGATTGCCTGACGCAGCGCACTTCAGCAGGGTATTCCGGGCCGCATATGGCAGTTCCCCCTCGGCTTTCAGGGCCCAAAGCTAGCGACGCCAAGGTCTCGGATCAGGCGTCCGGAGACAACGCTGCACGGTTCGCCAAAAGGCGCTCACGCAAAGCCAAGCACCAAATGGATACGTTCGCGCACGCTTGTAGGAAAGACGCTTCAAGGAGGAACTTCCCATGGCTGCATCCACCGATCCACGCATCACCGAGGCCCCGAGCCTCGGCAAACGCACACTCGGGGTACCCGCGCTGGTCTTCATGATCATCGCCGCCTCGGCACCGCTGACGGTTGTCGCCGGCGGTGTCACCAGCAACTACGCGGTGACCGGAGTGCTGGGCATCCCGCTTTCCTTTATCGTCCTCGGCATCGTCCTGTTGGTCTTCGCCGTTGGATACACTGCCATGAGCCAACACGTGCACAATGCCGGGGCGTTTTACGCCTACATCGCCCGAGGTCTGGGAAAGGCAGCCGGTATCGGCGCGGCCTGGGTCGCGTTGATCAGCTACAACGCCATGCAGATCGGCATCTACGGACTCTTCGGCTTTGCCCTGTCATCGTTCCTTGCCGGCACCTTCGGGCTGAGCCTCCCATGGTGGGCGTGTGCCCTGATCGGCTGGGCCGTTGTTGGTGTTCTTGGGGTGAACAAGGTTGACCTTTCGGCCAAGCTCCTGGGCATCGTCGTGGCCTGCGAATTCCTCGTGGTCATCGTGTATGACGTGCTGGCCATCAGGGTCGCCCCCGAGGGAATCAGCACCCAGTCCTTGGAACCGGGGAGCCTGTTCACTGCGGGAATCGGTGCGGCCCTGTCCTTCAGCATCGCTGCCTTCATGGGCTTTGAATCCGGGGCGATCTACGGCGAAGAGGTCAAGGATCCCAAGAACACCCCTCGTCGTGCCACGCTGATCGCCGTAGGAATCATCGCGGTTTTCTACGCCATTTCCGCTTGGGCCATGGCCGTGGGAGAGGGAGACAGTGCGGTCGTGGGCAGGTCGGCCGAGATGGGGCCCGATCTGATGTTTGTCTTCCTGGCGGAGCACACCCCGGGCTGGTTCGTGGATTTGGGCAACGTGCTCTTTATAACCAGCCTGCTCGCCGCCCTGATCGCCTTCCACAACGTGGTGGCCCGTTATCTGTTCTCGCTGGGGCGCGAGGGAGTCCTGCCACGGGTACTCGCCCGCACCAATCCCCGTACACATGCCCCGATGGCCGGTTCTTTGGCCCAATCGGTGTTGGCCTTGGTGGTCCTGGTCGTCTTCGCCGTCGTCGGCGCCGGGCAGGACGTGATGTTCCCGGTGCTCACCCTCTTCACTTGGCTCACGAACACCGGTGCCTTCGGCCTGGTCATGCTTATGGCGCTGACCTCCTTTGCCGTCATCGGATATTTCCGCACCGAGCCGCACGGACTCGGTCCGTGGGCCGCACAGGTGGCACCGCTGCTCGCCGGGGTGAGCCTGACGGTTCTGTTCGGCGCAATCGTGGTGAACTTCGATGTGCTGATCGGGCTGGAGGAAGCCAGCATCCTGGGATGGCTGCTGCCGGCACTTGTGATAGTCCCGGGGATCCTTGGGGTGCTGTGGGCCTTCCGCCTTCGCCGCAGCCACCCTGCGGTCTACGCCAGGGTGGGCCGCGGCGGCGACCTTTAGGCAACCTGAAAGTTCCCGGGAATTCGCTTCGCGCCGGCGGGCCAGCGCGAAGATGCTTGCCCGCCGGTTTTTGTCGGCGACTCCGGCCGGTACTCGTCACGCCGAAGGCAAGGCGGCGTTACCTGCCCCTTAACGGCCGGTGGCCGTGTCCCGCGGATCTAATCCTCGGGACACGGCCACCGGCCGTGGTGCATGTTCGCAGGGGCTTCTTAGGCCTCGACGAACGTGTCTGCGACGCTCAGGGCCGTATCCAGCATGGCCAGCCCTGTACGCAAATCCTCGTCCGTGATGTTCAGCGGCGGGACCACGTGGACGCGGTTGAAGTTCACGAACGGCAACATGCCTGCCTTTTTCAAGGCACCGGTCACCGCGGCCATGGCCGGCGAGGATCCGCCGTACGGTGCCATCGGCTCGCGGGTCTCGCGGTTGGTGACCAGTTCGACTGCCCAGAAACAGCCGGTGCCACGCACGTCTCCCACGGAAGGGTGCCTGTCCTTCAGCTCACGCAGTGCCGGACCGATGATGTCCGCCCCGATGCGTGCGGCATTTTCCACCAGGCCCTCATCCTTCATGGCGTTGATGGTCGCCACCGCGGCGGCCGAGGCCAGCGGGTGGCCCGAGTAGGTCAGCCCGCCCGGGTAGGGACGTTCGCGGAAGGTCTCGAAGATGGCCTCGGAAATGGCCACGCCGCCCAGTGGCACGTAGCCGGAGTTCACGCCCTTGGCGAAGGTGATCAGGTCCGGGGTCACGTTCCAGTGGTTGACGGCAAACCACTGGCCGGCGCGACCGAAGCCGGCCATGACCTCGTCGGCGATGAAGACGATGCCGTACTTGGTGGTGAGCTCCCGTACACCCTCCATGTAGCCCGCCGGCGGCATGTAGATGCCGGCACTTCCCGGGATGGATTCCAGCACCAAGGCCGCGATGGTGCCCGGGCCCTCGAGGACTATGGTGTCCTCCAGGTGGCGCAGGGCGCGCTGGGTCTCTTCGGCCTCGGTGGTGGAGTGGAAGTAGGAGCGGTACGGGTAGGCCGGGAAGAAGTGCACGATCCCGTCGGTGGCGTTGTCGGATGCCACGCGGCGCGGGTCGCCGGTGACGTTGACCGCAAGGTGCGTGCCGCCGTGGTAGCTGCGGTAGGCGGACAGGACCTTGTTCCTGCCGGTGTGCAGGCGGGCCATGCGGATGGCGTGTTCGTTGGCGTCGGCGCCGCCGTTGGTGAAGAAGATCTTGTTCAGATCCCCCGGGGTCAGTTCGGCGATCAGCCGCGCGGCCTCCGACCTGGCGTCGTTGGCGTGCTGCGGGGCGATGGTGCAGATCCGTGCTGCCTGCTCCTGGATGGCGGCGACGACCTTCGGGTGCTGGTGGCCGATATTGGTGTTGACCAGCTGGGAAGAGAAATCGAGGAGCTTGTTGCCCTCCCCGTCCCAGACCCAGGAACCCTCAGTCTTGATGATGGTCATGGGGTCGAAAGGTCCTTGTGCCTGCCAGGAATGGAAGACATGCTTGCGGTCCAGCTCGTGGGCGCGGGCGCCGGCGGCGATCTGCTCGGGCGTGATGGTTTCGGTGCTCACATCGATGCTCATGGGGGTACCCCTTTCCGGGATTCTCGAGGCCCTAGGCGTTCTGCGGGAAGCCGAGGTTCAGGCCGCCGTGGCTGGGGTCCAGCCAGCGGGAGGTGACGACCTTGCCGCGGGTGAAGAAGTTGATGCCCTCGGCACCGTAGGCGTGGGTGTCGCCGAAGAGCGAGTTCTTCCAGCCGCCGAAGGAGTAGTAGGCCATCGGTACCGGGATCGGCACATTGATTCCAACCATACCTACCTGGATCTCGTTCTCGAAGCGGCGTGCAGCACCTCCGTCGTTGGTGAAGATGGCTGTGCCGTTGCCATACGGGTTGGAGTTGATGGTCTCGATGCCTTCCTCGAAGGAGGCGACGCGGAGCACGGAGAGGACCGGGCCGAAGATCTCATCGGTGTAGATGGACATGTCGGTGGTGACGTTGTCGAAGAGGGTCGGGTTCAGGAAGAAACCCTCGCCCTCCGCGTCCGGGTTCACGCGCCGGCCGTCCAGCACCATGGTGGCTCCAGCGGCCTCGCCGGCGTCGATGTAGCCGGCGACCTTGTCGCGGTGCGCCGCGGTGACCAGCGGGCCCATGTCGCAGCCGCGGGTGCCGTCGCCCACGCGCAGGGTAGCCGTGCGCTCGGCGATCTTGGCCACCAGTTCGTCGGCGATCGAGTCGATGGCGACAAGCGCGGAGATGGCCATGCAGCGTTCGCCCGCGGCTCCGAAGCCGGCGTTGACGGCTGCGTCGGCGGCCAGGTCCAGGTCGGCGTCGGGGAGGACGAGCATGTGGTTCTTGGCCCCGCCCAGGGCCTGGACGCGCTTGCCGTGTGCCGTGCCGGTCGCGTAGACGTACTGGGCGATGGGGGTCGAGCCGACGAAGGAGACCGAGGCGACGCGCGGGTCGGTCAACAGCGTGTCGACCGATTCCTTGTCGCCGTGCACCACGTTGAAGACGCCGTCGGGAAGGCCTGCATCCTTCCACAGTTCGGCCATCCACTGGGCCGCTGTCGGGTCCTTTTCACTGGGCTTCAGGACCACGGAGTTGCCGGCCGCGATGGCGATCGGGAAGAACCACATCGGCACCATGGCCGGGAAGTTGAACGGGGAGATGATTGCGGCGACGCCCAAGGGCTGGCGGATGGAGTGCACATCAATCTTGGTGGAGGCGTTTTCCGTGTAACCGCCCTTGACCAGGTGCGGGATGCCGCAGGCGTACTCGACGACCTCGAGGCCGCGCGCGATCTCGCCCATGGCGTCGTCGAGCACCTTGCCGTGCTCGGCGGTGATGATGGCGGCCAGCTCGCCCTTGCGCTTGTTCAACAGCTCGCGGTAGTTGAACAGGATCTGCGAGCGGCGGGTCAGCGAGGTGTCGCGCCAGGCCGGGAACGCGGCGTGGGCCACGGCGATGGCCTCGGCGGTCGTGTCGGCCGAGGCCAGGGCAACGCGGGAGGACACCTTGCCGGTGGCCGGGTTGGTCACGTCGGCAAAACGGGAATCGGCCGGGACTTCGAGGTTGGTTCCGTCGATCCAGTGGGAGAGTGTCTGCATGGTGTGTGGGTTCCTTTCAAGGCGGGGCAATGGTCTGCTGAATCCATTGTGTAGCGCGGGACACACCTGGGATATGGACAACCTGTCAACTCTTTGTCTAAAAGCAATACACTGTGTCCATGAGTACAGTCGCCAGTCGCCAAAAGCCTGCCGTTGCCGGGACCCTGAGCATTGCAAGGGTCCTTGAATTGCCTGCAGTAGCCGCGGGGGAGCCCGAAGTGTTGGGGGGTGCGGACATGCTGGGCAACCCCGTGCGCTGGGTGCACGTGGCCGAAACCCCCGATCTGGCCGATTTGCTTTCCGGTGGGGAACTGGTGCTGACCACCGGGCTGGCCTTCGGCGAAGCGGGGTCCGGAGTGGCTGCCTTTGTCTCACAAGTTCAGGCTGCGGGAGCGTCGGGACTTATTGTCGAGCTGGTTGCCGCCGGGGCGGCCGTGGACCAACCGGGCTCCATCGCCGCGCTGCGTCGGGTTGCAGGGCAAGGCGACTTCCCTGTCATCCTGTTGCAGCGACGGGTGCGCTTTGTCGAGATCACCGAGGTGGTTCACCGCATGCTGGTCTCGGACCAGCTTGCCGCCTTGGAACGCTCCCGGATGATCCACGAGGTGTTCACCGCGTTGAGCTTGCAAAACGCGACGGAGGAAGGCATCGTGTCCCGGGCAGCCGAACTCATCGGTGCCCCGGTGGTGCTGGAGGACGTGGCGCACCTGGTCCTGGGCTTCGACGCCGGACCGCAACGGGACGCCGGGCTGCTTGCACATTGGCCCGAACGCTCGCGTCGGGTCGGTTACCTGGAGGCCACGGGGCGCGGGGCGGGGGAGGAGAGCTGGTTGCAGACCCCGGTGGGAATCCAAGGTCAGCGCTGGGGGCGGTTGGTTGTTCCCAGGCAGCTGGGAAACGACGAGGACGCTGCCATGGTGCTCGAGCGCGCGGGGCAGACGCTGTCCATTGCCCGATTGGCCGGGCGGGACCAAAAGGAGCTGCTGCACCAAGCCCGTGCCGGCCTGCTGCACGAGCTGCGCCAGCCCCATGCCTTGGGCACTGACGAGGTGATGATCCGTGCCGGAGCACTGGGGCTTGCGGAGTCCCCGCACTACGTCCCGGTCGTTTTCCGCCTTGATGACCGCCAGGGGCAAACGCCAACCGAGGTGCAATTGCGCGAACGCGCACTGCTTGACGCACTCAACGACGTCGTGGGATCGGCCAGGGCAACATCGCTGTCCGCCAGCTTGCAGAGCGGCCAGGTCGGCATGGTGCTGGGCGTGGGTGCCAGGCAACTCGAGGAGCCCCTGCTGGAGCGGATCTGCCGGCAGCTGGCCCAAGGCCAGCAATCCGTCGACTGGTCGGTGGGGGTGGGACGGGGAAGGGGCAGCGCGAAGGAAGCAGCCCACGGACTGGAAGAAGCCATCCAGGTCGCCGAGACGGTGGCAACCTTCGACACACGTGCCCGGCCCTTCTACCGCTTTGCCGACGTGCGGCTGCGCGGGTTGCTCGCGCTGATGCACGCCGACACGCGCCTGAAGTCCTTTGCCGAGGCGGAATTGGCGGGCATCCTGGACCCGCTGGACGAGCCCGGACTCGAGCTGCTCGGGTTGTACCTGAAGCACGGTGGCAACAAGTCGGCACTGGCCCGCACCGGATTCCTGAGCCGCCCGGCGCTCTACGCCCGGCTCGAAAAGCTGGAGGACAAGCTCGGCGTCAGCCTGGATGACGCCGAGTCGCGGACCTCTTTGCACGTGGCCTTGCTCTGGCGCGGGTTGGGCCGGACCTAGACCGGGTGCCTGCGGCGCGCAACGGGCCACTGGGACGGGTGACGTGGGGCCGGTGCACGGAACCGACGAGGGCTCCGTACACCGGCTGCACTGCGTTGAGTAAGTGGCAGGACTTTAGTGCTTGACGAGTTTCGCCGTGGAATCGCCTATTCGTGCCTGGGAAACGCGAATCAGTGCCGCATAAATCAGTGCCGCCAGTATCGGGGTGGCCAGCGAGCCGATGTTCGAGCCCCACGCGCTGCCGGACTGGATAAGCGTGATTCCGGCAACGGCCGAGATGACCCACGCAGCGACCCCGGCTCGGTTGAGCGCAGGGAATGCAGAGTCCGGAAGCGACCCGTCCGGCACGATGCCGCCGCGCCGTTCCTGGACGAAGATGTGTACCAGCGCGATCGCCACCCAGCCGGTGACCAGCGCCCCCTGCCATGACAGGGCCAACAAGAGGTACTTGACGACCGGCAGCAGCATCAACAGGTAGATAATAAGCGCACCGATCCCGACCCAAGCCAGCGACGGCAACCTCAGGCGCAGGGCTCGCTCTCCGAATTCACGAAGGTTGGCAATACCCAGCGCATAGTTCGCGGTGTTGATGCGAGTTTGGGACACGAAGATCACCAGCAGGCCCAGCGGGCCCATGAGCTGGACCAAGGCGCCAGCAACACCGGTCTCGGTGGCCTCCGCGCCGGGAATAGTGAAGGTGAGGTAGATGCCGATCAGTGAGTTGACGCCAAAGGCCAGGGTGTAGAAGAGCCAGCCGAAAGTGTAACGCTGGTGGAACTTCACGTCCTTTGCGCGCCCAAGTGCAGCGAAGTCCATGGTGTACATCATCAGGATCCACACGCCCATGAAGGCGGCGCAGGTGGCCAGCCAGCCGGGCCCGCCAGCAACGAGCGACAGCGAACCTGCTGAGTGCGTGAGCCAGGCACTGCCGTTAGAATGGGCAATGGACGCCCAAACGACCGCGGTGATCAGCCCGCCCCAGTAGATGGGAAGCAGCCAGCCGTTGATCTTGTCCAGCCAGCGTTGGATGCCACCGGCGATGAGCGGAATCGTGTACAGCACCACCAATGCGTACCAAAGCTGGATGGGTCCGCCGAACTGGGCCTGGAAGGCGTAGCCGAGGATGGCGCCCTCGAAGACTGCGTAGTAGATGGCGGTGGCGGCAAAGACCAGTGTGGCCAGTAATGCGCCCTTGCTGCCGAGCAGGGTGCGGGAGAACTGGGCAACGGTTAAGGAATGCTTCAAAGCATATCCGGCCAGGACCCGGTTGATGGCGCCGTAGATGACGATCGTGATGGACAGCCCTATGAGGGTATCGATGGTGCCGTAGGCCTGGGCCAGTGAGGCGCCGATGTAGATGAAGAACATGGCCGAGACCAGGCCGTACCAAGCCATAGAGAGTGAGCCCGCGCTCATCTTCCTGTTTTCTGGGACCGTATTCTCAGCCGTTGATTGTGTTGACACGAGACTTCTCCTGAAAAACGGGCACGGCAGGGCATCGGGTCGAACCCGTGCGTGCTTGGTGCCAGGCGAGTGTGACAAGGAATAAGGTGCAATTTCGACCGAGCACTGGTCGGTGCCCGGCGAAGCATGTCGAACAAATGCCGCTCGTTAGCGGTCGGAACGGGAGCCTATCGAATTCCCGTTCTATTTTCCGGGGACGCTACCGCCCGCATCTTTGCCGGCGGTACCCCCTGGAAATCAGATGGCCCTTGGGCGCGGTGCCGGGCCAGGAGTGAACGAATCGACAGGCGTTCCGCACTCCTAGCACGTGTGCATGCAAGTGGCTAGACCCAGTGTGAGGAAGAGCGGCGCGCCATCAGCTGCCGGTACTCAGCCGTGGTGTTTTCAAATAGCTCGCCGGTGCCCCAGTCCAGGATGACGCCGTGCCTCCGAATGACATCGAGCATGTCCGTGGTGCCATTGCGGTAGTTTTCCGCGACAACATGCGGATCCTCGGTAAGCCATCCGTTCCGCGCGGCGCGGATCTGTGCCCGCAGCGTCGTCGTGGCGGCCTCGTCGATCTCGAACTCGTCGAGCTCTGCATCGATCTCGCGGATCACCACTCCGTAGTCCTTGGCTGCTCGATCGATCGAGACATACTGGTCAATGACGTCCTCCCGAACTTCGCCGGGGGTGCGTAGTAACGGGTCGCCGAATCCGCCGCCTCCGGCGGAGGGGCGTGTGAAGGTATCGCCCGACTGCACGGGAACGGAGGAGAAATTGGAACCAAGGTAGCGTTCCTCCGCGGTGCCCTTGTTCAGCCAGACTCCGTGCGGTATTGAGGGCAAGCCGCCTTCGATGCCCCAGGTGATGGAGCGGGCACGGTCGCAGCAATAGCTCATGACGGTGTCGAAGGCATCGGTAAGCATCCCGCCCTTTTCGATTCCCAGGCCGCCACGATAGCGGCCGGGGCCGGCCGAGTCCATGGCGATCTCGTGCCGGGTCGTCAAGACAGGGGAGAGTCGTTCTTGCCCCTCGACCGGTTGCACGGCTAGGCCCGGGCCGAACACCGGAGCCGTAGCGCTAGAACCATCCTTGGTGGCACGTCCGCCCCAGCCGCCGGCCATCCAGTCGTACCACATGAAGTACTCGTTCTTCGGGGTCCGCGCGTCCTTGCCGCCTACCAACAGGTATTCGAGATTGAACGCGCACGCCATGGCGCGTTCCGGCATGATCTGGCTCCACAGCTCGAAGATCCCGTTCATGATCTTCTCGTAAGGGCCGGAGCAGAACCCGGTGACCGCGAACGGCCATCCGGCGTTGACCACCGTACCCTCCGGGCCGATCTCTGCTTGGACCGCGGCATAGAAGCCTGAATTCAGCGGCACATCAGGGAAGAAGGTTTTGGTGCCGGCGTAGATGGCCGAGTGGGTGGTGCCGTAGCCGGAGTTGAGGAACGTTGCCACCGCTGGAGCTGATCCGGAGAGGTCATAATGGATGCCGTTCCCGTCAAGTTTGAGCTTGATCTTGATTGGCACGAGACCTTCGCCTTTGCCCGGATCCACGTCGATGTAGTCGGTGGTTTCCCATTCACCTTGGGGAAGGGACTCCAGCTGTCGCAACACGGTCCGCTTCACGTAGTCCTGCGTTTCCTGCATGGCCGCGAGCACTGTGTCCTTGGAGTACTTGCCGACCAAGCGATGTACCTCGCGCTCGCAGACTGCGGTGGCCTCGGACTGGGCGTGCAGATCGCCCATGGCCTGCCGCGGCGCGCGGGTGTTGGAGACCAGCAGTTGGGCGACGTCGTGCAGGAACACGCCCTTGGACCAGATCCTCACCGGTGTGATGCGCAAGCCCTCGCCGAAATGTTCCTTGGCGTTTACGTCGAAAGAGCCGGGGACATTGCCACCGATGTCGGCCCAGTGGCCCTTGTTCTGGGCAAAGGCAATGACCTCGCCGTCAGCGAAAATGGGGCGGATGAACGAAACATCGTTGAAGTGGGTACCGCCGCGGTACGGGTCGTTGATGGCAAAAACGTCGTCGGGGTGGATGTCGGTGCCAAACTCCTCGATGACGGCCTTGCACTGGAAATGCAAGGTGCCCACATGCACCGCAATGTCACCGGAACCCTGCATCACGGTGTTTCCGGACGCATCGCATAGGGCGGAAGAGAAATCACGCGAATAGATGACGAACGAGTAGCAGGTCCGCAGGATTTGTTCGCTCATCAAGTCAACCGACGTGGCGAACGCGTTCTTCAGCACCTCAAAGGTGACCGGATCCAGTGATGGACGTGTCGGAGAGGTTGCCAGGGCGTCTGGGGCAACGAGTGTATCGGTCATGACTAAGACTCCTTGCTTGAGGGAAGATCGTGAAGGTGGATGCGGATATTGCCCCAGCCGTCGATTTCGGCGGTCGTTCGCGGGGGAACCACGGTGGTGGAATCGAGCTGGTCAATGATC
This sequence comes from Paeniglutamicibacter sp. ORCA_105, assembly GCF_045798545.1. NCBI lineage: Bacteria > Bacillati > Actinomycetota > Actinomycetes > Micrococcales > Micrococcaceae > Paeniglutamicibacter > Paeniglutamicibacter sp. ORCA_105. Next base: position 14,740 of record NZ_JBIXLM010000020.1, read on the forward strand.
GCCGGACCGGAGAACGTGGCACCGGCCGGGAGACGGCGGCGGTCGTAGACGGGAGTGGACAACCAGCCGGTGTTGCCGAAGTAGACCTCGCGGGTGGAGACAGGTTCCCCCGGATCGGCGTTCAGCTCGGTGGCCGGGATGAAGGCAGGCTTCGGTGTTTTGCCGATGGCGCTAAGCAGCAACTGGTAGATCTCGACCGGCTGATCGTCCTGCCGGAACGCGAACTCACGTTCGTGTTCCTGATGGAAGGTTTCTATCGCCGTTTCCAGGGCGCCGCGCCCCGTACCGATGGGCACTGACAGTGATCGCCACTGACCTGCGTATCGCATGGAAATCTCGCGCTTCAGCACGGCATTCTCGTCGTTCACCCCTTCATGGCGCAGGCGCGAGGAAGCCTCCTTTTCTAGTGTCTTAAACCGGACTTCGATCTCGCCTGGATCGGTCTCGGAAGCCAATCCGCTAAACATTGCCGAGAGGTCATGCCGTATGTCAACCAGTAGACAGCCCAGGGCGGAGGTGACACCGGGATTGGCCGGGACCACGACGGTGGGGATGTTCAGTTCACGGGCCACTTCGGCACCGTGTAGTGCACCTGCACCGCCAAAGGCAATGAGTGCAAAGTCGCGTGGGTCGTAGCCGCGGCGGATCGAGATCAGGCGCACCGCATCGGCCATGTTGGCGTTGGCGACCTGCAGGATGGCATATGCCGCCTCGGCCAATTCCATGTCCAGGGGCTCGGCAATGACGCGCTTAATGGCCTCGAGGGAAAGCGTGCGGTCCAGAGTCTTGGCGCCGCCTGCCAACGACGTTCCGAGACGGTTCAACGCCACATTCGCGTCGCAGTTGGTGGGCTGGTCGCCGCCGGAGTTGTAGCAGGCGGGACCCGGAGCAGCACCTGCCGACTGCGGTCCGTTGCGCAGTGCGCCGGCGATATCGATGTGGGCCAGTGACCCACCACCGGCCCCAATCGTCAGGACCTCGATCGATGGGAAGACAATCGGATGCCCGTATTCGACCTGCCACTCCTTGGTGATACGCAATTCGCCGCCAGATACCAGACAAATATCGGTGGAGGTACCACCCATATCCAGTCCAACGGCATCTTCGAAGCCGCATTGTTGGGCCACATGCTTGGCTGCGATCGCTCCGGCGGCAATACCGGAGGCTGCCAGTCTCACGGGGTAGCGCTTGACCATCCGCGGGGTCATTGACCCGCCACCGGAGTGGAGCAGGAGCAAATCCCCGGTGTATCCGCCGTCCTTGAGTTGTGCGGCCAGCCGGTCTACATAACCGGTCACCAAGGGGGCAAGTACTGCATTAGACACAGCGGTGTTGAATCGGTCGTGTTCAAAGATTTCGGGCAGGATCTCGGCCGAGGCGGAGACCGTGGCCCCGGGAAGCTCTTCCTGGAGAATTTCGCGCATCCGAATTTCGTTGGCGGGGTTCGCGTAGGAATTGATGAAGCACACGGCAATTGTTGTGGTTCCTCGCTTGCGCAACAGAGCTGCGAGGCGGCGGGCCTCGACCTCGTCCAGCGGGGTGACGACCTTTCCGGAGAAATCGATGCGCTCAGCGACCTCGAAGCGGTCACGGCGGCGAATGTAGGGACCAGAAACGTCGTTGTAAGCATCCCAAAGATCGTCCTTGGTGCCGTCGCGAATTTCAATGACATCGCGGAAACCCTGGGTGGTGATCATGGCCGCGGCCGGGAACTTGCGGGTGATGAGTGCGTTTGTAGCTACGGTGGTTCCGTGGGAGAACAAGGAGACATCGGCCAGATTGATTTTGGCTCGTTCGACGCCTCCCATCACGGCTAGCATGGGGTCGTGCGGAGTGGAAGGGACCTTCGTGACCCGCATTTCCTGGGTCTCTTCATCGAAGATGCAGACATCGGTGAAGGTACCTCCGACGTCTACGGCGACTCGTAAATTGGCCATCATGCGCTCCTTGCTGAGTTCGAGGTTTTTGCTTCCCCAACCATGCAATGTGACGCGCATCTCTGTCACTAGCGGAACTCCAAGGCCACTGCCACTATTATTGTGATTTCTACAAATGCACATGTGTCACGGGGCGATCTTGGGATTCAAGGCCACCAAATCATGAACGAATCGAGTGAAGGTGAACCACCGTGCTTTGCTTAAATGAAGTTCTGAAAAATAAGTCTCTCGGCTTGGAACTCGTTGTTTCCGGATCCCTCGATCCCGAAATCAGTGGTGCACATAGTTCGGAAATACATGATCCGGCCCGCTGGTTGGAACCGGGAAACATCATGCTGACCACCGGCATGCGATTCCTAGACGAGGCGCATACAGAAGCGGCTTTCCGGGAACTGGTGGCCTCGCTGCGTCGAGCTAAGGTGGCTGCCTTGTTTTTCGGTGTAGGCGTGTATTTTCAGTCTGTTCCCGACGCGTTGCGCCGATGCTGTGCCGAGGCGGGATTTCCGCTCGTGGCGGTTGCACCGGAAATCCCATTTCGGCACGTAGAAAACTACATCAACCAAAATGCGTCGGTTCCTGACGGTTATGGAATCAAACGCATGATGTGGCTGACCAATGACCTGCTCGATAGCGTCGCTTCAGACACCCCGATCAAGTCTCTAATTGCTCGTCTGGGCACCGCTTGCCGAGGGACTGCCGTGCTCTACGAGGATTCGGGTGCCATCATCGAATCGACGGGTGACGGGCCAACCAACCTCATATTCGCGGCAATCAATGGCGGCTCGTCCCACTTTGACCGAATAGCCATTGGTCGCTGGGAGGTCATGTACCGTTCCATGGTCTTGCGTGGCCGGGGCTACCATTTGGCCATTGCCACGCGTCAGGGATCGATGCTTGACGACCTCGGCGATGTCCTGCTTGAAACCACCCAGCGGATGCTCGGGGCCATCAAAGGCATCAGTCACCTGGACACCTCGAGACAACGGCATGAAAACGCCCAATTGCTCACCAGTTTGCAGGACGGCATCGGTGTCTCCCGCGAACTGCGCTACTGGGAACTGTTGAAGCCCTATGGGTTCAAGGGCTTCGAGCCTGTGCGTTCGGTGGTGGCCAGCACCCTTGGAGATGAACTGCTGTCGCGGGGGAGGGTAGACGCGCTGATTGAATCTGCGGAGCGTATGGGCGTGCCCCTTCTCTTTGCAGAGAACGGAAAGACGCCGGAGGTCCCCCCGGGGTTCCACGCACTGCTTCCCGATTCCAAGGCAAGTGAACAGTGGCTGGCGTCCGGTGCGAAAGGCTTGATGATCGGTTTGAGTGAGCCCTTGGGGTCGCTGGCGCAGGTTCCCGAGCAATTCCAGGATGCCGAACTTGCCGCGAGCATAGCTCGGCGGTGCGCCGTCGGCGATGCCGGGACGCATGGAAGTCTGGTGCGGATGGATGAGGTTGATCCCGCTAGCTGGTTCTTGGCACGTCTCAAGAGCCCGTCCGACCGCAAGCGGCTTACCCGGTACGTCCAACTGCTGCGGCATGAGAAGGAACTGGTGGAAACCATCCAGGGATACCTGGCCATGGACCAGGACGTTGCCCGAGTTGCGGCTTGGCTCTACGTCCACCCCAACACCGTCCGTTACCGGATCAAAAAAGTCGGCGAGATCCTGGGCGGGAACCTGAACGATGTAGGGCTCATTGCCAATCTGTACCTTGCCTACCAAGACGAGATCCTGCGGATTCGCCGTTCCGGGGCAGGCGGATAGCACCGGCCCGCTCCAAGACTTGCCTGACTCACCCGCGCGAGGGCAGGGCCTGCGGGTCGATGTCGCCGGCGTCGTGGCAGTAGCCCAGGACCCGGATGATCGTTTCCAGGTCACCGGCGGGGAGCGCCGCCAGGATGTCCCGGTGCGCCTGCGCAATGGAGGCCTGGTGCTCGGGCCCCAGCTGGTAGGCGCGGGTGATCCGCCGCTGGATCGGGTGTCCCCAGATGCTCCCCAGGGTCTCGCGCAGGTATTGGTTGGGGCAGGGGTCGATGAGCCTGAGGTGGAATTCCTTACCGAGGCGGAACTGTTCCTCCGCGTCGGTGGGTTCCACCGTCTCGAATTCGTCGATGAGCGCCCGCAGCCGCACCAGTTGTGCAGGGGAGTGCTTGCCGATGGCCTGTGACATCGCCAGTTGTTCCAGGTGGTAACGCACCTCGAAGACGTTCTGCACGTCCTGGGCCGTGAGGTCGTTGACCACGTAGCCGCTCCCGGGCACCAGCGTGGCCAGGCCCTCCATCGCGACCTGGGCCAGCGCGTCGCGCACCGGGGTGCGGGAGACGCCGTATTGGGCGGCAACCTGTTCCTGGACCAGGGCGGTCCCTGGCTTCAGCGCGCCGCTGACGATTTCGGACGCGATTTGTTCGTGGACGCGTACCGCCAATGGCCGTGCGTCGTGGACTCCCGTAGCCATGCGTCTCCCTGAAAATGTTTCCTCGCGGTTCCCAGCAGTCTAGCGTGCGGTTTTCGTTCTCCGACGAGGCGCTGGTGGTGCGGGTCACAAAAAACCCTTGACCCATCTGTATCCACTGTATACGGTGAATACAATTCATCGCGTTCCATCTCCCGACAAAGGAAAAAACATGTATGTCTTGAACACCTGGTACGTGGCGGCCTGGAGCAACGAGGTCGACCGCAAGCCGGTAAAGCGGGTGATCTGCGAGCAGCCGCTGGTGCTCTTCCGCACCCAGAACGGAACGCCCGTGGCCCTGGCCGACCGCTGCGCGCACCGCGCCTTCCCGCTCTCGGAGGGCCGCACCATCGGGGATTCCATCGAATGCGGCTACCACGGCTTCACCTATGGGGAAGACGGCATGTGCACCAAGGTCCCGGCGCAAAGCACCATCCCCGAGCGTGCCAAGGTCCGCAAGTACCCGCTGGTGGAAAAAGACGGCTGGATCTGGGCCTGGATGGGCGATGCGGAGCTGGCCAACCCGGCGGACGTGCCGGACACGCACTGGATGACCGACCCCGAGTGGGCCACCGTCACCCACTCCTTCCATTTCAAATGCCGCGCCGGGCTGATACACGACAACCTGCTGGACCTGACCCACGAGTCGTTCCTGCACAAGACCACCGTGGGCGACGACTACATCTACGAGCACGGCATCACCGTCGAGGTCGAGGGCTCGGTGGTCAGCGTCGACCGGCTGATGCCGTCTGTGGAGGCCCCGCCGCTGTACGCCGACACCATGGACGCCCGCGGTCTCTTCGACCGCTTCCACTGCACCGAGTTCTTCGTGCCCAACCTGCACGTGCTGCACTCCGGGATCACCGGCGAGGGCAAGCCCCGCGCGGAGGGCTACCTCATCAAGGTTCTCAATGGCATCACCCCCATCGACGAGCACAACTCCTGGTACTACTACGCCTTCAGCCGCAACTTCGCCGTCGACGACGCGCAGGCCACCGAAGACCTGCGGGTGGGCCTGAACACCGTGCTGCAGGAGGACGCCGACGCCCTGGAGGCCCAGGAGATCGGCATGCAGTCCCGCCCGGCCGGCGAATTCGACGTGCTCATCGCCCAGGACGGCGGCGTGGCCAAGGCCCGGCGCATCCTTTCCACGCTGATCAAGCGCGAGCAGACCTCCGACACGGCCCGGCCCGTGGCCGGTGCCAGGGCCTAGCCGCCATGTGGTTGCTGGTACGATCCGATTCGCTCGACGACTACTGGGGCGCCGACGCCGGAACGCGCACGCTGGCCGCTTGCCCGGACACCGGCGAGCGCGGGGACCCATGGCGCTGGACCGCGCGGCTGGCCGAGCACGCCACCGGGTCCGAGGTGCTCATCGACGCGGACCCCGACTACATCGGGGTGCAGACCTCCGTCTTCGCCGAAGGGCACACCGGGGTCGTTGAACGCCCCTCCGGGCACCAGATGGTGGTGACCTCGCTGCACGGACAGGTACTCATCTCCGCGGTCGACGGACCGTGGGAACGCTGGCTGAACCCCGGCGACGTGTTCATCGTGGAGGGGGAGGAGCACGAATCGCTGCGCCTTTCGCTCACCAATCCCGACGCCCGCGTCTCGGTCACGATGCTGGCCCCGCGCCGCGCCGCGGCACTGAGGTGGGTCCCGTGAGCGCCGCGGCAACCCGCGAGGCCACGGCGGCGGCGGTGTTCACCGGGATCGACTTCTCCGCCACCGGCAAGCAGCTGGGTTACGGGCACGTGGTGCATTCCGACAATGTGCACGACGGCTCCATCATCCCGGTGCCCGTCGCTGTCATCTCCTCCGGGCCCGGGCCGGTTGCCCTGGTCGTGGCCGGCACCCACGGGGACGAGTACGAGGGGCAGATCCTGGCCCACGAATTGATCCGCGAGCTGGAACCCGGGCAGCTGAACGGCACCGTGATCGTGGTGCCAGCGGCAAACTCCCCGGCTGTGCGCGCCGCTGCCCGAGTATCGCCCATCGACGCCGGAAACCTCAACCGCAGCTACCCGGGCAACCCGGCCGGCAGCCCCACCGACCAGGTGGCGGCGCTGATCGCCGGGCACCTGCTGCCGCGCGCCGACTTCGTGATCGACCTGCACTCGGGCGGGTCGAACTCGACCTACCTGCCATCGAGCTTCATCTACCGCGGCCCGGACGAGTCGCTGTGGCACCAGAAGCTGCGGGCGGTGCGCCAATTGGGGCTTCCCTACGCCATGGTGGTTGCACCGCTGATGGAACCCGGCTCGCTTTCCAGCGCCGGTGACCTCGCCGGAATCCCCACCATTTCCACCGAACTCTGCGGCGGCGGGACAGTGGACCGTTCCGCGCTTCAAGCCATGCGCCGTGGAATGCCGGCACTGCTGGCCGCGCTGGGGATCCTCGGGGCAAGTTCGGCGCTGGCGGAACCTGCTGGCGAACCGCAATGGCTGGAACTTGTTCCCGAATCCCCGGTGACCTCCACCGTGGCGGGGCTCTTTGAGCCGCTGGTCGGACTGGGGGACACCGTGAGCGCCGGCCAGGACGTGGCGCGCGTGCACTTCATCGACGAACTGGACAGGCCCCCGCGCAGCTTTGCCGCCCGAGCCTCCGGCGTTGTCGCAATCCTTCGCCGTCCCACCCTGGTCACGGCCGGCTCCCACCTGCTGTACATCGCTCCACCGATCGACATCTCCACCATCAAGTGATCCTCACCCGACCCGTGCCCCTTTCCGCACGGAAACCCATGAAGGAACGACTCGCCATGTTGAAGAAAAACACCGCACGTCTGTTCGCAGGCGGACTTTTCATTGCCCTTGCCGCCACCGGTTGCACCACGGTCTCGCAGGCCGAAGCACCCCAAGGTGCCGGTGCCCCGGCGTCGGGTTCGGCCTCCACCGCGGCACTGGGCGTCAACGATGCCGCCCGCGCCCTGCTGCCGGAGGAGATCCGCGAGGCGGGCGTGCTGCGCATCGCCTCTGACCCGACCTACCCGCCGTTCGAGTTCTACGACACCGACAACAAGACCCTGATCGGGTGGGACGCCGACATGGGCGATGCCATCGGTGCGGTCCTCGGCCTGGAGGTCGAACACGTTCCGGCGACCTTCGACACCATCCTTCCGGGCCTGGCCTCCGGCAAGTACGACCTGGGCATGTCCACTTTCAGCGTGACGGAGGAACGCCGCAAGGTCGTGGACTTCGTTCCCTACCTGCAGGGCGGAACCGGCCTGGCCGTGGCCCCGGGCAACCCGCAGGGGCTGAGCGTGGACGCGGCCTCCCTGTGCGGCAAAGCGATCGCCGCGCAGAAGGGCTCGATCCAATCCCTGGACATCCTGCCGGCGTTCTCCAAGTCGTGCACCAAGGCCGGGGACGCGGCGATCGACATGCAGTTCTTCCCCACGCAGAACGACGCGAACCTCGCACTGACCTCGGGCCGGGTCCAGGGCGTCATGGCCGACTCGGTGTCCCTGGCCTACCAGGGAAAGCTTGCGGGCGGGAAGTTCGAGGTCGCCGCCGGCCCGGACTACGAGCCCGAGCTGACAGGCACGGCGTTGGGCAAGAAGAGTGAGTTGCTGCCGGCCATCCAGGCCGCCACTACCGCGGTACTTGAATCCCCGGCCTACCAAGAGATCAACACCAAGTGGGGGCTGCCGGAAAGCACCGAAATCACCGTCGCCGACGTCGTGCTGAAGTAGCGGAAGGTCCACGCCATGACCCTCATGACCGAACCCAAGAAGACCGCGGCGTTGGGTGACGAATACTCCATCGTCAAGGCCCGGCACCCGGGGCGATGGCTATCCGCCGCAGTGATCCTGTTCCTGGGATTGCTACTTGCCCGCTCGGTGGTCACCAACCCGAATTTCGGGTGGGAAACCGTAGGGATGTACATCCGCGACGTCTCCATCGTGCGCGGCATCGGCATCACCCTGGAACTGACCGCCATCTGCATGCTCATCGGCATCGTTCTGGGGGTGGTGCTGGCCGTCATGCGCATCTCGGCCAACCCGGTGGTGCGCACCGCTGCCTTCGCCTACGTGAACTTCTTCCGCGGCACCCCGGTGCTGGTCCAGCTGCTCTTTTGGTACAACCTCGCCGCACTCTATCCCTCGATCAGCTTCGGGATCCCCGGGCTGGACCTGGATGCGAACGCGATCATCACCCCGCTCACCGCCGCGATCCTGGGCCTGGGCCTGAACCAAGCGGCATACATGTCCGAGATCGTGCGGGCCGGCATCCTCTCGGTGGAGCATGGCCAGTCGGAGGCCGCAGGCGCCCTGGGCATCAACCGGCTGCAGACCATGCGGCGGATCATCCTGCCCCAGGCCATGCGGGTGATCATCCCGCCCACCGGCAACGAAACCATCGGCATGCTCAAGACCACAGCGCTGGTCTCGGTGATCTCGGTTCCCGAGCTGCTCTACTCCGCGCAGGTCATCTACGCGCGGAACTTCGAGACCATCCCGCTGCTGATGGTGGCCAGCATCTGGTACATCGTGGTCACCTCCATCCTGAGCGTCGGGCAGTTCTACCTGGAGCGCCACTACGCCAAGGGCGGGCAGCGCAGCCTGCCGCCGACCCCGTGGCAACAACTCAAACGCTTCGTGCGGGTCCACGACCCGCTGACCGGCAAGGGAGCCAGGAAATGAGTGCGACCACCATGGAAACCGCCGCCACGGCCACGACGCCGGGACCGATGATCAAGGCCGATGCTGTCCGCAAGAGCTACGGCCACCTGGAGGTGCTCAAGGGCATCGACCTGCAAGTGGCCCGCGGGGAGGTCGTGTGCCTGATCGGGCCCTCGGGCTCGGGCAAATCCACGCTGCTGCGTTGCATGAACCACCTGGAATCCATCGAGGGTGGGCGCATGTGGGTGGACGGGAAGGTCATGGGCTATGACATCAAGGGCAGCAAGCTGCACGAACAGCCGCATGCGAAGGTTTGCCGATCCCGCACGGAAATCGGGATGGTCTTCCAGCACTTCAACCTCTTCCCGCACATGACCGTGCTGGAGAACCTCATCGAGGCCCCGCGTCTGGTGCTCAAGGAAAGTCGTGCCGCGGCGTCCAATCGGGCCATGGTGCTGCTGGATTCGGTGGGTCTGGCCGACAAGGCGAAGGCCTACCCGCGCCAGCTCTCGGGCGGGCAACAACAGCGCGTGGCGATCGCCCGTGCGCTGTGCATGAAGCCGAAGGTGATGCTCTTCGACGAGCCCACCAGCGCCCTGGACCCGGAGCTGGTCGGCGAGGTCCTCAAGGTCATGAAAGACCTGGCCGCCACCGGCATGACCATGGTCGTGGTGACCCACGAAATGAACTTCGCCCGCGATGTCGCGGACCGCGTGGTGTTCATGGACAACGGGCACGTGGTCGAGTCGGGCCCTGCCAAGGACGTCATCGGCAACCCGCAGCACGATCGCACCCGCGCCTTCCTGGCCTCGGTCCTCTGAGACATCCATCCATTCATCCAGTCATCCTCGAAAGGGCACACAGCCATGTCGACCCTGGAATTTATTGAAACCGTCGTCCACCGCATCACCAGAGAGTCCGACGGCGTCATGTCCCTGGAGCTACGCCACCCGTTGGGGCAGGAGCTGCCCGAATGGAGCGCCGGGGCACACCTTGACGTGATGCTCCCCAATGGATTGATCCGACAGTATTCCCTCTGTTCGGATCCCGGGGTGCGGGAATCCTGGCGCCTGGCGGTGCTGCGCGAACCCGCGGGGCGCGGCGGTTCGGCCTATGTGCACGACGAACTGCGCCCCGGCACCAAGATCCAGGTGCGCGGGCCCAAGAACAACTTCGCCCTGGCCCAAGCGGGGGAGTACGTGTTCCTGGCCGGAGGGATAGGCATCACCCCGATCCTGCCCATGGTGCGGGCCGCCGCCGCGGCGGGAGTGCCCTGGAAGCTGGTGTACCTGGGCCGCAGCCGGGCGAACATGGCCTTCCTGGACGAGCTGGCGGTGTACGGGGACAAGGTGCACATCCACGCGGACGACGAGAGCGGCTTCTATCCGCTGGCCGACTTGCTGGACGATCCTGCCGCCGGTTTCCACCTGTACACCTGCGGTCCCGGGCCCCTGCTGAAGATGGTCGAATCGCTGGCCGGGTCCTGGCAGGATCCGTCCCGCCTGCACTTCGAGCGCTTTGCCGCGGATCCCGAGACGGCTGGCGCGGCCGTGTCGCCGCACCAGGGGGACCACGAATTCACGGTCCAGGGCACCGACGGAACCGAGGTCAGCGTCCCGGTCGGAGTGAGCATCCTGCAGGCCCTGGAAAATGCCGGCATGAGCCCGCTGAACTCATGCCGCGAGGGGATCTGCGGCACCTGCGAGACCCCGGTGATCTCCGGGGAGATCGACCACCGCGATTCCCTGCTCTCGGATGGGGAACGCGAGGCCGGGGACACCATGATGATCTGCGTGTCACGGTGCAGGGGCCAACGCCTGGTCCTCGATCTCGGCTAGACGCCGAAGGGGCGCCTCCGGTCCGGCAACGTCTCGATGGACCAGGGGGCGATCCATTCGCCGGTGCCCTCCGAGGGATCGAGGATGCCTTTTTCCAACCAGGTGAAGTCCCCGGCGAGCACCTTCTTGGACAGTTTCCGATCGGTCTTGTCGCTGTTGGCCCACAGGTCCCGGAACAGGGCCTCGCAGCGGTGCTCGGCCTGTTCGCAGAACGCCAGCGCCAGAAGCTCGGCCGAGGCCGCGTTGGCCGGGTCCCGCGTGCGCATGAGCTCGACCCGGGAAATGCAGGCCGCCATGGCAAAGAGCTCGGCCCCCAGGTCAACAACCCTGCCCAGGAACGCCTGGTGCTGTTCCATCCCCGCCTGCCATTTGGCCATGCCCGCAAAGGTGTGCCGGGCCAAGCGGCGCGAGGCCCGCTCGATGTAGCGCAGGTACTTGGCAAGCCTTCCGTGCTCCGCATAGGAGTTGGGAAGCAACCCCGATCCCTGGGCGAGGGTCGGCAGCCACTTCGCGTAGAAGCCGGAGGCGCCCATGGCGGCCTTGGCCTTCGCCTGCAGGTCCGAGTCCCTGTCGGCAAGCGCACCGGCCGCCTTGAGGTGCGCGTCGACGGCCTCGCGGGCGATGAGCAGGTGCATGATCTCGGTGGAGCCCTCGAAGATGCGGTTGATGCGCAGGTCCCGCAACGCCTGCTCCACGGGTACCGCGCGTTCCCCGCGGGCCCGCTGCGAGGCTGCCGTTTCGTAGCCGCGTCCGCCGCGGATCTGCAGCAACTCGTCGGTGATCTTGTAGGAGACCTCTGAGGAGAAGAGCTTGGCCAGCGCGGCCTCGATGCGCACGTCCTTCATCCCGGCGTCGGCCAGGGCCGCGGAAAGCTCGAAGATCGACTCCAGGGCGAAGGTGCTGGCGGCAATGTAGGCGATTTTATTGCCGACGGCCTCGTGCTCCCCGACGGGCCTGCCCCACTGGATGCGGGCGTTGGACCATTCGCGGGCGATCTTCAACGACCATTTCCCGGCACCTGCGCACATCGCCGGAATGGACAGGCGGCCGGTGTTCAGGGTGCTCAGGGCGATCTTCAGCCCGGCTCCCTCCTTGCCCAGGCGGTTCCCGACAGGGACCCTGACGTCGTGGAAGCGCGTGACGCCGTTTTCGATGCCGCGCAGTCCCATGAAGGCGTTGCGGTTTTCCACGACGATTCCGGGGGAGTCCGCTTCCACGACGAAGGCGCTGATGCCGCCGCGGGCCGTGGTTCCGTCGGGCAGTTGGCGGGCAGGGACCGCGGCCATGACCACCAGCAGCTCTGCAACCACACCGTTGGTGGTCCAGAGCTTGGCACCATTGATGAGGTAGCTTTGTCCGTCGTCCGAGAGGGCTGCGGTGGTGCCCAGTCGGGCGGGGTCGGAGCCCACGTCGTTTTCGGTCAGCAGGAAGGCCGAAATCGCTCCGGCGGCGCAGCGAGGGAGGAATGCCCGTTTTTGTTCCTCGGTGCCGAACATCTTCACCGGCTCGGGGACCCCGATGGATTGGTGGGCCGAGAGCAGGGCGCCAAGGCTTGGGCTCAGGGTGCCCAGGAGCATCAGGGCCCGGCCGTAGTCTGCGAGGTTGAGGCCGAGTCCTCCGTATTCCACGGGGATCTTCATGCCGAAGGCACCCACCTCGCGCAGGGCCTTGATGTATTCATCGGGGATCCGGGACTCTCGCTCAATGACGCCCGGGTCAAAGTCCTTGATGGCCGTGCGCAGGGCCGCCATGAAGGCCGCGCCACGTGCCGAGGCTTCGGGGTCTGGTTGCGGGTGGGGGTGGACCAGGCTCCAATCGAAATTACCCATGTACAGGCCCTTGGCGAAGCTGGGCCGATCCCATCCCTGCTCGCGTGCGGCCTCGGCCACCTGCCGTGCGGTCTTCTCATCGATGCGTCCACCGGAGTGCTTTTCGTCAATGCTCATGGCGCTTCCCCTGTCGAAAACAAGGGGCCTGCCATGCGGACTCACAGGCCCCGACGTATTCATGTCAGCCTAGCCGCGGCCATCGGTTGCCGATAGGGGGCCCTCGGCGTCCTTTCCCGTGCGCGGTGTGGGTCGGGGAAATTTTAGGAGGCCGTCGAATTCCGATGCGGTAACTATTCCCGGGGGTCCAGCCTCACGCAGCAGTGGTGCTGGTGCGTGGGCGGATCAAGGCAGACCCGGTATGGCGCTTCGGCCCCTTCGACCACCGCCGTGAGCAGCTCGAGGTTCATGGAGCACACGGTGTCCCTGTGGTTTGCCGAAAGGTGGTGGAACGGACAGTCGAGGAGCTCGACAGAACCGTCCCGGCGGACCTCCGGGCGGTATCCGTGATCGGCCAACAGTTGGGTCAGCGAGCCTGCGCGGGCGCCGATCACCTGTCCGGCCTCCCGGGCGACCTCCGCCAATACGGTGGTGACCGGCCGGTCTTCGGTGCCGGCCCTTTCGATGGCCTTGGCCATGAGGTCCGCGGCCAGGGCGTATTCGCGGTGCGGCACACTGGCCGCCACGTCCAGATGCGCGGCCGCGTAGAGCTTTGCCGGCCGTCCGGAACCCGGGCCGCCCTTTCCCTTAAGTCGGCGGAACTCCACGGTCAGCAGCCCTTGGTCGGCCAACTTGTCCAGCTGGAAGGCCACGGTGTTGCGGGGCCATCCGAGGGCGGCGGCGCACTCGTCCCGCCCCACGGCCGCCTCGCTGGTGCGCACGAATTCGTACACTGCCTTGCGTACCGGATCCGCCAATGCGGCCACGGCCGAGAGCCCTTGATCACCCGGTGGAAACTTCATGGCTCCAGTGTAAATCTAAAGCTAGTAGCTGTTGACTTAGAGACGACTGTGTTTCTAAAATTAGGCATCATCACTTTAGAAAGAAGGGCCGACATCATGGCCACTCACACAGTGAGTGCTGCAACCGAACGCAGCGCCAAGCTCAATCACCAAGCGTTCCTGCTCCTGCGAACCATCTTTACCGTCGCACCGATCGTCTTCGGGCTCGATAAGTTCACCAACATCCTCACCGATTGGACGCAATACCTGGCACCCTTGGCCACCGACATCATTCCGGTCAGCCCACAGGTGTTCATGTACGTGGTCGGTGTCGTGGAGATCGTTGCCGGCATCCTGGTCGCGCTGCGCCCCAAGATAGGATCGCTGGTCGTCGCCCTCTGGCTCTTGGGCATCATCGTCAACTTGCTCGTGCTGCCTGGCTTCTTCGACGTCGCCCTGCGCGATTTCGGGTTGCTGGTAGGCGCACTGGCGCTGAACAGGCTGGCAACGGCACGCGGAGCCTAGCTAGCGCCCGCTTCGGCGACGGCCGGAGTTTCCAGCCGCAAAGGATTTCAGGGTCGGGGAAGTTCATCATGAACCTCCCCGACCTTCTTCGTGAAATCAGTGGGGAACGGTCGAATTGTTCGTGCGCGTCTTGTTCTCGCGCACCGCCGAACTTGATTCGGCGACGCCTCGGGTCCTGGGGCCAGGAACACGGTCGTGAGCGACGTCAGCCAACGAGGCGAGGGCCAGATGGCGGTAACGCGTGGTTCAGCTGCACCAACGACGCGGCGTCCAGGATCGACTTCCTATTTCGGGGCCCGGCCATTTCTCTTGTCCTGGCCATTGGCGTTGAGACAGAATGAGAGCGGCGAGGCAAGCCGCGGCGCTGTCGTCAGCTTTGCCCGGCTACTGGCCGGCGAACCGCGGCAGCCCCCTGGCTTCCACCCGAACATTGGTCGAGTACCGAAACATGGAAAGCGAACGATAACGATGACACGTCCTGCGGCCACAGCCACCATCCAGATCGAGAATGAGCGCATGCGCGTCACCGAATGGCGTTTCGCCCCGGGAACGGAGACCGGCTGGCACGTCCATCCCGCCGACTACGTCGTGGTTCCGATGTCCACTGGTGAGCTGGGCCTGGAGACAAGGGACGGAGTCGTCGTGAATTCCTTGCAGGCGGGAGTTTCCTACACCAGGGTCGCAGGCAGCGAGCACAACGTCTTCAATGACGCGGCCTCCGAGTTCGTGTTCGTGGAGATCGAATTCAAGTAGCCCGGCCTTCGCGCCGACAGGGACGGAGCGGGGGCGCGAAAGGACAGCGGAGCAGAGCAGAGGCGGGAGCCGATGAAACCCATCGACTCCCGCCCCTGTTGACGACCGAGCACTTTCTAGAAGTGGTTCTCCGCCTCGGTGAGCACCGAACGCAGGATCGACTCGATTTGGTCGAACTCCGGCGGGCCCACCGTCAGTGGCGGTGCCAACTGGATGACGGGGTCCCCGCGGTCATCGGCGCGGCAATACAAGCCGGCGTCAAAGAGTGCGGTGGACAGGAAGCCGCGCAACAAACGCTCGGACTCATCGTCGTTGAACGTCTCCTTGGTCTTCTTGTCCTTGACCAACTCGATGCCGTAGAAGTAGCCGGCGCCGCGCACGTCGCCGACGATCGGCAGGTCCTTGAGCCTCTCCAGAGTGGATTTGAAGATCGGCGCGTTGTCTTTGACCCGCTGGTTCAGGCCCTCGCGCTCGAAGATGTCCAGGTTCGCCATCGCCACGGCGGCGGACACGGGGTGCCCGCCAAAGGTGTAGCCATGATAGAACGTGGTGTCCCCGTGCTTGAACGGCTCGAAGAGCTTCTCCGAGGCGATCATGGCACCCAGCGGAGAGTAGCCGCTGGTCAGGCCCTTGGCGCAGGTGATGATATCCGGCACGTAGCCGAAATCCTCGCAGGCGAACATCGAGCCGATGCGACCGAAGGCACAGATGACCTCGTCCGAGACCAGCAACACGTCGTACTCGTCGCAGATTTCGCGCACCCGCTGGAAGTAGCCCGGCGGCGGCGGGAAACAGCCGCCGGAGTTCTGCACCGGTTCAAGGAAGACCGCCGCTACGGAATCCGCCCCCTCGAACTCGATCGCCTCGCGGATGCGCTCGGCAGCCCACAACCCGAAGTCCTTCTCGTTGTCGGCGAACTGCTCCGGGGCGCGGTAGAAGTTGGTGTTCGGCACCCGGAAGGTCCCGGGCACCAGCGGCTCGAACGGTGTCTTCATGTCCGGCAACGACGTGATGGCCAGAGCGCCCTGCGGGGTGCCATGGTAGGCAAGAGCGCGGGAAATGACCTTGTGCTTGCCCGGTTTTCCCTGCAGCTTGAAGTACTGCTTGGCTAACTTGAATGCCGATTCGACGGCTTCTCCGCCGCCGGTGGTGAAGAAGACGCGGTTAAGGTCGCCTGGTGCGTAGTTGGCCAGGCGCTCGGCCAGGTCGATGGCCGGTTCGTGCGCATAGGACCACAGGGGCATGAAGGCGAGTTTCTCCGCCTGCTTGGCCGCGGCCTCGGCCAGCTCGGCCCTGCCGTGGCCGGCGTTGACGACAAAGAGACCGGCCAATCCGTCGATGTAGCTCTTGCCCGCATCGTCGTAGAGCATGTGCCCTTGGCCGCGGGTGATGATCGGGACTCGGGCCCCGCCCTGTAAGGGCGAGTGGCGAGCCATGTGCATCCACAGGTGGTCCCGGGCGGCGGACTGTCGGTCGGTGCCCAGGGGCGTGGTGCTGGTGGAGGTGCTGGCGGTGGTGCTGGAAATGCTCATCGGGTACCCCAGTTATATTCCTGTTTGCGTAGCGAGAGATACATGAACGTTTCGGTTTCACGTACCCCTTCCACGGATCGAATTTCAGTGATGATACGAAGCAGGTCCTCATCATTGGCGCAAATGACTTCGGCAATGATGTCCGAGGGTCCGGCCACCACAACGCAGTAGTCGACTTCGGGCAGGGCGGCGATCCGATCCGCGGTGGCAATGATGTCGCCGGTGGACCTAATGCCCAGTAGGGCCTGGCGCTTGAAGCCAAGCTGGAGGGGGTCGGTTACCGCAACCACCTGCATGACTTTGCTATCGACGAGTTTCTGGACCCGTTGCCGCACCGCGGCCTCGCTCAGGCCAACGGCTTTGCCAATCGCTGCGTAGGAACGGCGACCGTCCTGCTGCAACTGCTCAATGATGGCCTTGGAGGTTTCATCCATGATGAAACCGTTGGATGCTCCGTTGGGTGGGGACTGGGTCACTTCCTATCGACCTCCTGATCGATCAAACGGGTGTCCGTGCTCCGCGACGTGGCCCCTGCCACATTGCTTGGGAATGAGCATAGCCCGAAGGAATCAGTTGCGGAAGGGTCGTCTTACGGTTGATTTCCTTCGTGTGGGAAATGTAAGTCAACGAAAACTATTGTCAGCACAGATGATTCCTGACATGATCCATGACAAGAGTCGAGCGTGACTGGGGTCACGATCACCCACTGCGCGTCAAGGCAAGACGCTGCCCAGCTGAAGGGGAATCCGAGTATGTCCAACCAGAACCAGCGTGAGTTGCCCAGGGATCCAGCGGTACGGGCCTTGGTCCAGCAGGCGCAAAGAATCCAGCTCTCGCGACGCAAGTTGCTGGCCGGCGCCGGGGGCCTTGGCCTCGCGGCCTTCCTGGCCGCCTGCGGAACCGGTGGCACGGGAAGCAGCACCGCGAGTAGCGCCCCCGCAGTGAGCGACTTGTCCCAAAGCGACAAGAACATCTTCTGGGCCAACTGGACCCTCTACCTGGACTACGACGATGAAGCCAAGAACTATCCGACGCTGGAGGACTTCACCAAGCGCACCGGAATCAAGGTGAACTACGCCGAGGACATCGACGGAAACGATTCCTATTACGGCAAGGTCCAGGCGCAGCTCGCAGCCGGGCAGGACATCGGGCAGGACATCATGACCCTGACCGACTGGATGGCGGGCCGCGTGATTCGCCAAGGGTTCACGCAGGAGCTGAACCAGGCGAACATCCCCAATATCAAGAACCTGCTGCCGAGCTTGCAGGAAGTCGACTTCGACCCGGGGCGCAAGAACTCGTTGACCTGGCAAAGCGGCTACGCGGGCATTGCCTATAACAAGGCAAAGTACCCCAAGGGTCTTCGGACGGTCTCAGACCTGTGGAATTCTGACCTCAAGGGCCGCATCACCGTACTCGATGAAATGCGCGACACCATGGGCCTACTGATGCTCGACAACGGCGTGGACATCGCCGGCGGCTGGGGAGACACCGAATTCGCCGCCGCCACCGACGTGCTCTCCCAACAAATCGCCAACGGACAGATCCGACAGGTCAAGGGCAACTCCTACAAGGAAGACTTCATCTCCGGGGACGCAATTGCCGGAATAGTCTGGAGTGGTGACATCACCCAGATGAACTTCGAGAACGACGACCAGTGGGAGTTCGTGCTCCCGGAGGCAGGCGGAACGCTGTGGAGCGACAACCTCATGGTTCCCGTGGCATCCCCCCGCAAGGCCAATGCCGAAAAGCTGATGGATTACTACTACGAACCGGAGATCGCGGCCCAGGTGGCGGCCTACGTGAACTTTATTTCCCCGGTCCAGGGCGCCAAGGAAGCGATGGAAAAAATCGATCCGAGCCTGATGGACAATCCGTTGATCTTCCCCTCAGAGTCCGATCTGGCCAAGGCGCACGTGTTCAGGTCCCTGAGCGCCGAGGAAGAAACCAACTTCAACGGCCAGTTCCAGACATCGATCGGCGCTTGATGCCATTCCCTGGACACCGCCGGGGCTCGCACCGGCGACCTTTCCGCGGGATTGCCGAAACCCCGGTCCACAACAAGTCCCAGCAAGTGATTGGCGTCCGATAATGACAACCACGACCACCCTGAAGGACCAAACCCAGCCCATGGCCTCCTCCGGAGCTGACCTCCACCTGGGCAATGTCACGAAGCGGTTCACGGATTTCACCGCCGTCGACGACCTGACGCTGACGGTGCCAAGCGGTACGTTCTTCGCCCTGCTGGGACCCTCGGGCTGCGGCAAGACCACCACGCTGCGGATGATCGCAGGCCTGGAACAGCCCACCAGCGGCACCATCAGCATCGGTGGCAAGGACGTCACCAAGCTCCCGTCCTTTCAACGCCAGGTGAACACGGTCTTCCAGTCCTACGCCCTTTTCCCGCACATGACCGTTCTGGACAACGTGGCGTTTGGACTCAAGCGCAAGCGGGTCAAGGATTCACTCGAGCGGGCCAAGGCGGCGCTGGCCATGGTGGAGCTGGACCACATGTCCTCGCGCAAGCCCATGCAACTTTCCGGCGGGCAGCAGCAGCGCGTGGCCCTCGCCCGCGCCCTGGTCAACCGTCCCGCGGTCCTGTTGCTCGACGAACCCCTCGGTGCGCTGGACATGAAGCTGCGCCGGCAAATGCAGGTCGAACTCAAATCCATCCAGACCGAGGTCGGCCTGACGTTCATCCACGTGACCCACGACCAGGAAGAGGCCATGACCATGGCCGACACCGTCGCGGTGATGAACAAGGGCAAGATCGAGCAAATGGGTGCGCCACGGGAATTGTATGAACTGCCCAGGACGGCCTTCGTCGCCAACTTCCTGGGCAAATCCAATCTCATGCCCGGAACCGTCACCGAGGACCTCGGCGACGCCGTCGCCGTCAACGTGGCAGGGCACCGGCTGGTCATGCCCAAGGAGCGGGCCGTGTCGCATCACGGTGCCGCGGTGGTGGGCGTTCGACCGGAGAAGATGCGGGTGATGAACGTGACCGACGAATACTCGGCCAGCGCCAACATGCTCACCGGCACCGTCTTGGACGCCTCGTTCACCGGGGTCAGTACCGAATACCTAGTGGAGGTCCAGGGCATCGGAACCATCGCCACGTTCTCCCAGAACCTGGGACAAGCCCCGGCACAGCGCGGGGACACCGTCCGCATGACCTGGGAACCGGAATTCTCCTTCGGTCTCGACGGGTCAGAGAAGACCACCACAGGGCAGGACGCGGTATGACCGCCACGGCCGCCCGTTCGCCCGGGCGCAAGAGCAAGCCTCCACAGGATCTGCGCAGCGAAGAGGAAATCCTCGCCGAAAGGCGCAAGGGCCGGATCGGCCTGTACCTGATCATTCCGGGCATGGCCGTCCTGGCCCTGTTCTTTGCGGCCCCGGTCGTGGTGCTCCTGGGAATGTCGCTCTACGCCAGGCCCCCGGGAGCCGAAATCGGCGAGTTCGTTCCGGGACTCGAATTCGGCAACTACGCCACGGTGGTCAGCGCCTATTGGGAGGTGTTCCTGCGCTCGTTCCTCTTCGCGTTCATTGCAACCGTTGCTGCCTTGGTCATCGGCTACCCCATGGCGTATCTCGTGGCGGTGCGGCTGAGGGGGCGGCAGCTCTTGCAGGGGATCCTGTTGGTGCTTTTGATCGCGCCCTTCTTCTCCAGCTTCATCCTGCGCACCCAGGCGTGGAAGCAGATCCTCTCCGACGAGGGCCCGGTGGTGACGGTGCTGCGGGCCATCGCGATCCTGCCGGCGGACGGCCACCTCACCGCCACCGCTTTCGCCGTCGTGTGCGGCCTGACCTACAACTTCCTGCCGTTCATGATGTTGCCGATATACGCGAACCTGGACCGGCTGGACACCAACCTCCTGGAGGCCTCGGGAGACCTGTACGCCAGTCCGCTGACCACATTCTTCAAGGTGACCTTGCCGCTGTCGATGCCCGGCGTCTTTGCCGGAACCCTGCTGACGTTTATCCCGGCGGCCGGCGACTACGTCAATGCCGCACTGCTGGGGAACAACCGCGACACGGCCATGATCGGGCAGATCATCGATTCGCGCTTCTTCAAGGTTGTCGACTACCCCGGGGCCTCGGCATTGAGCTTCATCCTGATGATCCTGATCCTTGCGCTGGTCATGCTCTACATCAGGCGCTTCGGCACCAAGGAACTGTTCTAGGAAGGCTTGGCATGAGACAAAAATTTGGGCGCTGGTTCATTCCGGTCGCCGGGGGCCTTGCCTTCATCTATCTGCTGGTACCAATTGCCTACATCTTCGTTTTCTCGTTCAACGATGCCGGGCGAACCAATCTTGAATGGCGTGGATTCACGCTCGACAACTGGAAGAACCCCTGCGGTGCGCCCAACGTGTGCGAGTCGCTGGTGAACTCACTGCAGATCGGCGTGGTTGCCACCATCTTCGCCACGGTGCTCGGAACCTGCGTGGCACTGGGGCTGGTGCGCTACAAGTTCAAGTTCCGCAACACCGCGGACCTGCTGATCATCCTGCCCCTGGCAACACCCGAGGTGGTGCTCGGCGCCTCCCTCCTGGCCCAGTTCCTGAACCTTGGATGGGAACTCGGATTCAGCACCATCGTGATTTCCCACATCATCTTCTGCATGTCGTTCGTGGTGGTTACGGTCAGGGCACGAGTGTCGTCGCTGGACCCGCGCCTGGAAGAAGCAGCCTCCGACCTCTACGCCAGTCCGTTCGCCACCTTCTGGAAGGTGACCTTCCCGCTATTGGTCCCCGGCATCGTGGCCGCGGCGTTGCTGTCGTTCGCGATGAGCTTCGACGACTTCATCATCACGAACTTCAACTCCGGGAACTTCTCGACCTTCCCGAAGTTCATCTATGTCTCTGCCACCCGGGGCATCCCGGCCCAGGCGAACGTGATCGGATCGGCGATGTTCATCCTTGCGCTGGTGGTGGTGGTGACCTCCCAGGTCATTGCCTACCGCCGCCGCAAGGCGCTTGCCGCGCGCTGACGCTGCAAGGAGCGCGATTTTTGCCACTAACCACTTGTGACAAGGGCGAAAAAGGGGAATGCGGGCGGGGGCTATGGAAGGATAGTGCCCATGACTGAACCGAAGTGGCTGACGCCCGTGGAACGAGAAGCCTGGTTGGCACTGGTGTCGGTTACGACGTTGTTGCCGGCGGCTCTCGACAGCGAGTTGCAGGTCCAGGCAAAGATCACCCTGTTTGATTACACGGTGCTGGCCATGTTGTCGGAAGCACCCGAGCACATCCTCCCCATGAGCGAGCTTGCATCGCGCACCAGTTCCTCGCTGTCGCGCCTCTCGCATGTGGTCAAGAAGCTTGAGGGGCGCGGGTGGGTCATGCGCAGCAGGTCTGCCGAGGACGCCCGGGTCACCATTGCCAAGCTCACGGGCGAAGGTTGGGACACTGTCGTTTCCCTGGCCCCCGAACACGTCGACTCGGTGCAAAAGCTGATTTTTCAAGGACTTGACGACCGCGATGTCGCTGAATTGGCGCGAATCGGCCGGAAGCTCGTCGGCCGGCTGAACCCCGAACATTGGATCCTTCGGTAGGGAGCGTCCGGGCCAATCTGCCCCGCAGCGGCCCAACCGGGCGCGGTAGTGAGGTAGATCGCATGCGGGGAAGCTTAAAAGGCCTGTTGTCGATTTGGCTGCCGATGTGTTAATCGCCTAGAATGATTAGGCGTTAAGTCGTGCATGCCCAATCGGGTTTGTGCGGTTACCCGTAAAACCGAATATCGCGGTCATTTGAGTAGGGAAAAATACTCACCGACCGCGAGGTTCACCGTCTTTCACGCTAATCAAGGCGCTTCGGTTGGTTCTCACCCAGCCTGGTTACCTTCAAAGTGTGCAGTAATAACGGTGTCACAACTGGTGGCGGGACTCTTATACGCAGATTCAGAGGCAGCAGTTTTCCGCTGTATCTGTCAACGAGTACCGCCAATATTTACTACAACTGAGGAGTGATCATGGCAGCAGTATGCCAGGTGACTGGTGCAGTTCCGAACTTCGGACACAGCATCTCCCACTCGCACCGCCGCAACAAGCGTCGGTTCGACCCGAATATCCAGAAGAAGCGCTACTGGGTTCCGTCCCTGCGCCGTAACGTCACGCTGACCCTGTCGGCAAAGGGCATCAAGCTCATTGACGTTCGCGGTATCGACGCCGTTGTAACCGGACTCATTGCAAAGGGTGTGAAGATCTAGTGGCTAAGGATAAGGACGTACGTCCCATCATCAAGCTCAAGTCGACCGCCGGCACCGGTTTCACTTACGTGACCCGTAAGAACCGTCGTAACAACCCAGACCGCATGGTTCTGAAGAAGTACGACCCGGTAGTCCGCAAGCACGTCGAATTCCGAGAGGAGCGCTAAAGATGGCCAAGAAGTCCATGATTGCTAAGAACGAGCAGCGCAAGGTCATCGTAGAGCGTTACGCCGAAAAGCGTGCAACCTTGAAGAAGACCCTCGTTGACCCGAACGCAACCGACGAGGCACGCGAAGAGGCCCGCTTGGGCCTGCAGAAGCTGCCCCGCAACGCATCGCCGATCCGCGTTCGCAACCGCGACGCCATCGACGGCCGTCCCCGCGGTACCCTCCAGAAGTTCGGTATCTCCCGTGTTCGCTTCCGCGACATGGCACACCGTGGCGAGCTTCCGGGCATCACCAAGTCTTCCTGGTAAATTCCAGAAGCAGTCAATGGCCCCAACCGATTCGGTTGGGGCCATTGGCCATTTAACGGCCAGCGATTTTATTGCGGGCTGACTCCGGACGACGTCGTGCCTTGGAACGGGATTAGTGCGTTTTGCGCGTAGTCAGCCATCGACCGAGCCAGAAGGCCCGCGGGCGCACCTCCGGCGTATCATCAGTCCCTGCATCGGCGTTTCGTCGTGATTCCCATGCCGCGATTTCGGCGTCGACGTCCCGTAGGGGAGTAATCACCGGGGGACCGCCCAATAGTTGGCGGCGTGCCTCGATGACACGGGCGTTGAAGTCCTCCAGCAGCTCGCGCACGGCGGACTGGCCGGCCAGCTGGTCGAGTGTCGACTCGAGCTCTTCGTCTTCCTTGCGCAGCATCAAGGCCGGGGGACCGAGGCCGCTGATGTGCTCTCGCTCAATAAGTCCCTTGACCCACCAATCGGGGTCCGTTGAGGTGCCCAGGCCGGGTATGGGTTTGCCGGCGTATGCAAGGTTGTCGAATTCTCCCCGTGCAAAAGCTGCGTCGAGGGCGCTGTTGGCGACCTCCCAAACATCGTCGTCGGCATGGAACTGCGGGATGGTCGATGTCGAGTCCTCCGGGTCGCCAAATGTTTTCCCGGTCCGCCGGGCGTATTCATCGGCGGGTATGTGTTCTTCGGCGTTTTCACGTTCCGATCGGTAACGGGCCGAACGCAGCGAGGCCTCGCTGTTTTCGTCAAGATTGCGTCGGGACATGTGGTGCCAGCCTTCCAGAACGGTTCGTTACCAACACTATCGAGGCCAAGACAACGGAGCAACGAAGAACAATGGTGGGGATTGCAGGACCTGTGGTCGGGACTTTCAAGTTGTTGCCCCCCCTGCGCCGAGGAGAGGGTGGGCGGCATCAACCAAGCCGCAACGCGGGCCGAATGGAAGGCAGGCTGTAGCTTTGGAAATCATGAGCAAGAATCAAACCACAGATGCAAACCCGAACCGGGCCGCCCCACTGATGGATACCGAGGCGCAGCGCGAGGCCGGCGATGCATCGGGGATGCGGATTCTGGTTACCGGAGCGAATGCCGGCATCGGATTCTGGAGCAGCCTCCAGCTCGCCCAGCGCGGCGCCGAGGTCATCATGGCGTGCCGCAACACCGGCAAAGCCGAAATCGCTGCCAAGGCCATCCGGGCCAGGGTGCCCAACGCAAATCTTCGCACCGTCGAGCTCGATGTATCCAGCCTCGATTCCGTGGCCAACATGGCCAAGATGCTCAACGGTCTCTCGCATCTGGATGTCCTGATTGCCAACGCCGGCATGGTCCACACTCCGCGCACGCGCCGGAGCAGCGTGGACGGACTGGAACTGGTGGCAGCGACAAACTACTTCGGCCACTTTGCCCTGGTCGCCGGACTTCTGCCTGCATTGGAACGGGCAGGCGCTGCCCGGGTGGTGACACTTGGATCGTTGTCGACACGGCTGGTTCGCCCGCACCTTGACGATCCGCAGTTGCTGGAAAACTATTCGCCGTGGCGTGCCTACGCGCAATCCAAGATCATGGTCCAGTCCTTTGCCTTCGAGCTCGATCGACGACTCCAGCTGGCGTCGAGCAGCATCCGTGCACTGAGCGCGCATCCCGGCTATTCGATTTCCGGTCGCACCCCCGCTGTTGCCGGAATCAACGAGCCAGGCATTCTGAAGCGAACCGGCGATACGCTCCAGGCACCCTTCACCCAGGGCAAGGACCGCGGTGCCTGGCCCATTGTTCGGGCGTCCCTGGACCCCAAGGTGTTCGAGCTACCGGGACCTGTGTTTTACGGTCCGCGGGGTTGGGTCAAGGGTGGCCCAACATTGTCCAGGCCCGCATCAATCACAACGAATCGGGACGCGGCGAAAACCATCTGGTTCGCGGCCGAATCCGCCACCGGAAATTCCCTGCTCGGCTAAGGCCTGGTATCGCCCGTGATTCGATCCAGCGGGTCAAACCACACCGGAAATTGGTCGGCGGAAGGACAGTAAACGGTCGCTGGGGGTGGCAGACCTGCTTGAAGCCCTCTCGGGGCCCAAGCGTGCTGTTCGTCTCTCTTTTGGGGAAAAATCTACCGCTGACAGCGAAAAACCTGCCAAAGTTCAAAAATTTCCCGGGAATTCGGCCCAATTCGGGCGTTTTGCGCAGGAAGATTTGGTAAGTTCTCACACAGAAGTCCCCGCGAACGCGAGGCGACCCGCGCCGATACCGGGCGGGAAGAGAAGTCCAGGAGGACATACTTTGGCTATGAACCGTAGTGAACTTGTTGCAGCTGTCGCCGAGAAGACCGGCAACTCCCAGGTAGCCGTCAACGGTGTTTTGGATGCAGTGTTCGACGTATTCGTTTCCCAGATTTCCAAGGGCGAGAAGGTCTCGATCCCGGGATGGCTCGCAGTTGAGCGCACCGACCGTGCAGCACGCACCGGCCGCAACCCGCAGACCGGCGAAGCCATCCAGATTCCGGCCGGCCACTCGGTCAAGCTGACCGCTGGCTCGAAGCTGAAAGCTGCCGTCACCGGCAAGTAGTCTGCGCCCCGCGCAACAGCTTTCAAACCGCCTCCTGCCTCGGTCCACTGACCGGGTGCCAGGGGGCGGTTTGGCGTTAACGGGAGCCCTCGGCGAAATCCGGGTTCTACGTACAGTAGAAACCCGTAGAATGTCTGCTGGTACTTGTAGGCAAGACCTCGGAATTCCCTAGCGGAGGAATCACGGCATGAAGAATCAAGGCCTGCGCATACTGCGTGGCTGGATTGGTGCACTTCTATGCACCTGCCTTGCTGCTGCCTCCCACACCCTGGTCGACGGTGCCCTGCCGCCGCTGCCGATCCTTGGCCTCTTGCTCTGCATCAGCGCGGTCATCTGCACGGCGTTGTCCTCCAGCGGGATCTCGTTGCTGCGCACCGGCCTGGCCGTGGCGTTGAGCCAGGGTGCCTACCATGGGGCCTTCGCCCTCTTCGGGCACCAACACCAGCCCTCCGGACTGCTCCATGAATCCACCGGCCTCGCAGGACATGCGGCACACGAAATGGATCTGGTCGTCGGCCCGTCATTGGCAAGCGCAGGCACTGGTGATTCCTCCAATCCCTGGTTGATGCCCGTCGCACACATGGTCGCTGCCCTGCTGACCATTGCCGCCCTGCGCCGGGGCGAAATGGCGGTTCGTGCTTTTACCGAGGCAGTGTCCCTATGCGTGCTGCGACGAATCCTCTTCATTGGCGGCCTGCCGTCCGTACGCGGCAAGCAGCCGTTGTGCGGTGTCGCCTACCAGCCCCCGGTCCTCAGGGACGTGTTGCGTCCTGCTTTGCATCGCCGAGGTCCTCCCGGTGGTCCCGCTTTCGCATTCTCGTAAAAGCCCCAGACCACAAGCGCGGCGCATAGCTGCCGCGAAGGACAGGATCACAAGACCCATGACCGATGCAATCCAAACCCCACGAACGGCTACCCGAATTGGCGTCATCTTCGCTGCAGTGCTGCTGTGCCTGATGACCTTCATTGGGGTCTCAAGTGCCCAGGCGCACGACGAACTGATCTCTTCGACCCCTGCCTCCGGCGACGTGCTGAAGAGCGCACCAACTTCACTCGTGCTCACTTTCAGCGGTGACATCAAGAAGATCGGCACGATTCTCGAACTGAAAGCGGCGGACGGGCAAAAGGTCGGGACCACATTCAACATCGACCGCCGAGACGTCACAGTGACCCCGGAGGCCCCGTTGACCAACGGCAGCTACACGCTGGTGGCCCGCGTGGTGTCCTCCGACGGCCACCCGATCGCCAAGGACATTGACTTCGAGATCAACGACCCCGCGGAGGTCGCCAGCTCCGCACCCGAGGGCGCGAACGCCAGCCCGCCGGCGGCAGCACCAGCACCTGAGGCCACAGAGGATTCCGAGGACAGCCAGCCCCTGGCCGGCATGCCCACCGGCCTCATCTGGACCATCCTCGCACTTGCCGGCATCGGCATGATCGTCCTGGTGCTGCTCAAGGTCCGCCGACAAAACAGGTAGCCGGCGACGCGGTACCGGAACCGCACATACCGGGCAGCGGCCGGGGGCCCGGGGTGGCACAGGCCACCCTGGTCCCTCGGCTTCTGCCAATCGGTGGGAGAATGAAGCGGCAGGACGCTGAAAGGACATTGTGAACAAGTCACGGAACACGCAGGCCACGGCCTCCCGGGCGCAGGCGGCGACCCCCACGGGGCCGCTTTGGCCCCTGTTGACCCTTCCGGCGCTGCTGGTCGGCGTGCTGGTGCTCGTCGCCGCCAGCTACTTTGCCGGCACCGCAACGGCCAGCGAGCTGGGTGACCCCGGTCCATTGGTTCGGTGGGCCCTGCCTGCGGCCAAGGCGCTGCACCACTCCTCGATGGCCATTACCGTGGCCGCCCTGGTCTTTGCCGCAACCATCCTGCCGCGTTCCACCAAGCCCAAACGCCCTGCACCGGGCGAACAGGACACCGATGGCGGCGAAGTCCACCCGGCCTTTGCCCGCACCATGAACCTGGCGGCCGCCGCCGGATTGCTCTGGACGGTTTCCGCGGCGGCGGTGCTGGTCTTCACTTTCTGGGACCTCGTGGGCAAGCCCATGAGCACCGACCCGAGCTACACATCCGCGATGCTCGACTACGTGCTGAATATTTCCGTGGGCCGGGCATGGGCCTGGATGATCGTGATCGCCGCGATCACCTCATCGCTGGCCTTTGGCGTGAGGTCCCCGTCATGGGTGGGTGCCACCGCCGTCTTCTCCCTGGCCGGAGTCCTCCCGATGTCGCTGATCGGACACGCCGCGGGCGGCGATGACCACTGGGGCGCGGTCAACTCGATCATGCTGCACCTGGTGGGCGTGTGCCTCTGGTTCGGCGGCATCGTCGTGCTGGCCGCCCTGGCACCGCTGCTGGCCTCCAAGGCCCCGGGGCGCCATTCGGGCACCCGGCCGATCCTGGCCGGCACCGTGCTGCAGCGTTTCTCGGCATTGGCCACCATCTCCATCGTCCTGGTCGCGGGTTCCGGCGTCGTGAACGCCACCATCCGTATCACCGACTGGAACCAGTGGATGACCCCCTACGGCTTGATCGTGATTGCCAAGGCCGTCGCGACCCTGGCCCTGGGGGCGCTGGGCCTTGCCCACCGCAGCCGGGTGATCCCTGCACTGCGGGCCGGAAGGTTGGAGGCCACGCGCGCCGCCTGGCTGGTGGTGGCTGCCGAAACCATCGTGATGGCCGCCGTCATGGCACTGGCGACGGTGCTGGCCCGCACCGCACCCCCCACTCCCGATACGCCGCCGGAACTGCCGACCCCCGCCCGGCTGCTGACCGGATACGAACTTCCCCCCGAGCTCACCAGCGACAGCTGGCTGGAGGTCTGGCGCTTCGACTGGCTCTGGATCGCCATTGTTATTTTCCTGGCTGTCGCCTACCTGTGGGCGGTGGTGAAGGTGCGCCGCCGCGGCGACAAGTGGTCGGTCCTGCTCACGATCTCCTGGCTGGTGGGCCTGGTCTGCCTGTTCTACTTCACCTCCGGCGCCCTGGCCGTGTACGGCAAGATCCTCTTCTCCGTGCACATGGTCGACCACATGGCCATGACCATGGTCGCACCCTTGTTCATGGTGATCGGCTCGCCGGTCACCCTCGCGCTGAAGGCACTGCCCTCGCGCTCCGACGGCACCCGCGGACCGCGCGAATGGATCCTGGTGCTGGTCCACTCGAAGTTCTCGGCGTTGGTCACCAACCCGATCTTCGCCGCCGCCAACTTCGCCGGATCGATCATCATCTTCTACGGCACCGACATCTTCGGCTTCGCCCTGCGCAACCACGTGGGCCACGAACTGATGAACGTGCACTTCCTGATCACCGGTTACCTCTTTGCCCTGTCCATGATCGGCACCGACCCGGTGCCGCGCCGTGCGCCCTACCCGCTGCGCCTGGTGATCCTGCTGGCGACCATGAGCTTCCATGCCTTCTACGGGGTCTCCATCATGAGCTCCACCTCGCTGATGCAGGCCGACTGGTTCGGCAACATGGGACGCAGCTGGGGCGAGGACGCGCTGGAGGACCAACGGCTGGGCGCCGGGGCCATGTGGGGGATCGGCGAGATCCCCACACTGCTGCTGGCCCTGGGCGTCATGGTGTCCTGGAACCGGGACGATTCCAAGGAATCCAAGCGCAAGGACCGGCAGGCCGACCGGGACAACGAAGCGGAACTGAACGCCTACAACGACATGTTTGCCCAATTGAAAAAGCGAGACGAGGAGATTGCGCGCCGTGGCCGCTAGGACCAAGATGGGTGCGCTGCGCACCCTTGCCCTGAGCATGTCAATGGGCCTGTTGCTGGCCGGATGTGCCGGATCCCCGCAGGCCGTTGAACTGCCCGAGGGTCACGCCCCCGTCACCGGTGGATCCGCAGCCGCTTCCCCCGCGGCACCATCCGCGGCGACGGAGCTGGACGTCTCTGGGCTGTCGGTGGCCTCGGGAATCTCCATGGCCGCACGGCTGGGCTTCGACCAGGCCCGGGTGATCTCCGGAACCGAACTCGCCGACCTGAAGAAGTCACCGGAGGAAAACCGGGGTTCGGTTGCCGTGCTGCCCACGCAGTGCGGGGACGTCATCGAGTCGCTGAACTGGTCGCCGCTGCAAATGGGCGGCGAGGGGGCGCGCACCGACTTCCTGACCGAAAAGATCGCCGCCACCGGTTCCGTCGAGGTTGCCGAGATCACCGACAAGGCGGCCCTGGAGGCGCACTACGCCACCGTGCTGGCCATGCTGACCGAGTGCAAGTCGGTGACCATGCACCAGGAAACCGAGACCGTTCCCTTCAAGACCTCCAAGCCGCAGCTTAAGGCCGGCGCGGCGGACTCGGCCATCGCTTGGACGCGCGGCACGCCGGGCCAGGGAATGCGGCAGCAGGCCCTGGTGTTGATCAAGTCCAAGGGGGACCACGTGGCAATGGTGTCCTTCATCGCCGCCGACGGCCTCGAGGCGCCCGAGTTCAGCCAGATGGCTGCCGAGATCCTCAACGCCGCACTCGCCCAGGCGGGCTAGCAGCCCGCGCTTCCCGTCCAGGAGGCACCTGGCGACGGTCCCGGACCCGGGTTCGTCGCATCAGGTCATGATGTCCCGCTCCCGGCAGCAAACCGGGATAATTGAATCCAGCACAGTGTCAGCCGACAAGCCGAGGAGTACCCCCACATGACAGCGTCCACAAACGCCGGAACCGAATCCGTGCGCACCTCCTACAAGGTCCGCGCCTCCGAACTGGTCGGCCGCAATTGGCTGAACACCGGCGGGAAGCAGCTGTCCCTTGAGGACTTCCGCGGCAAGATCACGATCCTGGACTTCTGGACGTTCTGCTGCATCAACTGCCTGCACGTGCTGGACGAGCTGCGCCCGTTGGAGGCCAAGTACTCCAATGTCCTGGTGACCGTGGGCGTGCACTCCCCGAAGTTCGAATACGAGGCCGACCCTGTGGCGCTGGCAGCTGCGGTGGAACGCTACGAAATCCAGCACCCGGTGCTCGATGACCCGGAACTGGTCACCTGGCAGGCGTATGCCGCCCGCGCCTGGCCGACCCTGGTGGTCGTTGACCCCGAGGGCTACATCGTCGCCCACCTCTCGGGCGAGGGCCACGCCAGCGGATTGGAATCCCTGGTCGAGGAGCTCATCGCCGAGCACGACGCCAAGGGCACCCTGCACCGCGGCACCGGCCCCTACGTGGCGCCCCCGGCGCGCGAGGGCGACCTGCGCTTCCCCGGCAAGGCGGTTGCCCTGGAAAACGGGAACTTCCTCGTCGGCGACTCCGGCCACCACCGCATCGTGGAACTGGGCAACGACCTGTCCACCGTGGTGCGCACCTTCGGCTCCGGGACCAAGGGCTTTGCCGACGGCGACGCCCAAACCGCGCAGTTCAACGAGCCCCAGGGGCTGGCTCTGCTCCCGGCCGATCGCGCCGCGGCCCTGGGCTACCACGCGGTCATCGCAGACACCGTCAACCACCGCCTGCGCGGGCTGAACCTTGACACCGGCGTCGTCACCACGCTGGCAGGCAACGGCATCCAGCGCCTGCTCGACGCCGAACAGGCGCGCTCGGAAGTCGGCGAGGACAACGAAGAGGCCTGGCTCAGCGACCTGGGCAGCGACCCGCTGAACACCTCGCTGTCCTCCCCGTGGGACGTGCTGTGGAGCCCCAAGACCGACTCCGTCATCATCGCGATGGCCGGAACCCACCAGATCTTCGCCTTCAACCCCCAGACTTCGGCACTGTCGGTCTTCGCCGGCACCGGGCTGGAGGGGCTGACCGACGGCGCGGCCTCGGAGAGCTGGTTCGCCCAGTCCTCGGGCCTGGCCCTGGACAAGGCGGAAAACATCTGGGTGGCCGACTCGGAGACCTCCGCGCTGCGCCGCCTGGTGCTGGCCGAGGACGGCTCCGTCGCCGCCGTCGAGACCGCCATCGGCGCCGGGCTCTTTGACTTCGGGTTCCGCGACGGCGCCGCCGAGGCGGCCCGCCTGCAGCACCCGCTGGGCGTTGCTGCGCTGCCCGACGGCTCGATCGCCATCGCCGACACCTACAACGGCGCGGTGCGCCGCTACGACCCCTCAACCGCCACCGTCAGCACCCTGGCCCGCGGGCTCAACGAGCCCGCGGACGTGCAGCTCGACACCTCGGTGGACGGTGAACCGGTGCTGCTGGTCGTGGAGACCAACAGCCACCAGCTGGTGCGCCTGCCGTTGCCTGCCGAGGCACTGGTCGTTGACGAGGGTGCTAGCCAGACCCAGCGCCCCAAGACCAAGGTCACTGCGGGGGAGCACGCACTGACGGTCCGCTTCTCCGCACCCAAGGGCCAGAAGCTCGATGACCGCTGGGGCGATCCCACCCAGCTGAAGATCTCGTCCTCCCCGGAGGAGCTGCTGCTGTCCGGCGGCGGCACCTCGACCGGATTGACCCGGACCCTGGAGTTGAACCCCGAGGTCCTCGAGGGCGTCCTGCACATCACAGCCCGCGCGGCCGCCTGCGACGGCGAGCCCGGCGGCGAGATCCCGATGCACGCCGCCTGCCACCTTTACCAGCAGGACTGGGGCATCCCGGTGGTCCTGGATGCCGAGGGCGAAAGCGAGCTGGTCCTGGACCTGCGCGGCCTGGACACCTAACCGGCAGCCCCACGTCCACTGCACGAGGCTCGTTCCCTTTCCGGGGGACGGGCCTCGTGCCGTCTGGGGATGGCGGCGAAGGTGGGGCATCTCACCCGCTCCGACACGCCTTCGGTGAGGCGCGTCATGGCGGGGAAAATTCGGCCCGCGTATCGTTAGCAATGCTAAAGAAACTAACGAGGTCGAAACCAAAGACGCCGGGTCGCCCGGCGCATTGAAGGAGGGTCCGTGGCTCGCCCGGATCAAGTGAACGTAACCAACAACGCCCCGAAACCCGCACCAACAACCCCCGCCGATGCCGGCGGCACCGGCGACCTGGCCGCCGAACTACGGGTGGCCGTGATGAAGACATCCCGCCGCCTGCGCCTGGAATCCAGTTCCGAGACGCTCACCCCCGCCCAGTATTCGGTGCTCGCGGGCCTGGGAAACGAGCAGCACACCATCGGCGAGCTGGCCGCCCGCGAACAGATCGCCGCCCCGTCCATGACACGCATCGTGAGGTCCCTGCTGGAGGCGGGGCTGGTCACCCGCACGGCCAGCGAGCACGATGGGCGCCAGGTGCTGGTCGCCACCACCGCCGAGGGCAAGGCCGCTCTCCAAGCGGCCCGCAGCCAGCGCACCGCCTGGCTGGCGCGCCGCGTGGAAACACTCGGTGCCGAGGACCGGGCGACACTGGCACGGGCAGCCGCCCTGCTGCAGGAAATGAGCGCCAAGTGAGCCGGATGTTCAGCGCCCTGAAAAACCCTAACTACCGCCTATGGACCGCCGGTGCCCTGGTCTCGAACATCGGCACCTGGATGCAACGCGTGGCCCAGGACTGGCTGGTGCTCACCATCCTGACCGACCACGACGGCACCGCCGTCGGCATCACCACCGGCCTGCAATTCCTCCCCATCCTCCTCCTTGGCCCGTTTGCCGGGGTGCTTGCGGACCGCATGGACAAGCGCAAGCTGCTGCTGATCACCCAATCGGCCATGGGCTTCTTTGCCGTGCTGCTGGGCCTGCTGGTGCTCACGGGGTCGGCCGAGCTCTGGCATGTCTACCTGCTGGCCCTCGGCCTGGGCGTGGCAAGCGCCTTCGACGCCCCTGCCCGCCAGGCCTTTGTCTCGGAACTGGTCCCGACAAGCGACTTGCCCAACGCCGTGGCGTTGAACAGCGCCTCGTTCAACCTGGCCCGGCTGGCCGGCCCCGGCGTCGCCGGGATGCTGATCGCCGTCTTCGGGACCGGACCGGCATTCCTCATCAACGCCGCCAGCTTCGGTGCGGTGATCTTCTCCCTGGCCAAGATGCGCAAGGAGCGCTTCCAGCCCACCACCCTGGTGGCCCGCCGGAAGGGCCAGATCCGGGAGGGGGTGGCCTATGTGCGCCAGCGCCCTGACCTGTTGCTGATCTTTGGCCTGGCCTTTGTCGTGGCCACCTTCGGCCTGAACTTCCAGCTCACCAACGCCATGATGGCCACCGACGTCTTCCATGTCGGTGCCGGGGAATTCGGCTTGCTGGGAACCATCATGGCCATCGGCACACTCGCCGGGGCCCTGCTGGCAGCCCGGCGGGGAAGGCCGCGCATGCGCTACCTGCTGGGTGGTGCCGTTGGCTTTGGCGCCACGGCACTGATCGCCAGCTTCATGCCGAGTTTCCTCTGGTACGCGCTCATGATGGTGCCGGTGGGCCTGGCCTCGCTGACGTTCCTTAACAGCGCCAACACCATGATCCAGCTCTCCGTGGATCCGGCCTACCGCGGGCGCGTCCTGGCGCTCTACATGATGGTGGTCCAGGGCGGAACGCCCCTGGGCGCCCCGTTGGTGGGCTGGCTGGGCACGGAATTCGGCGCCCGCTGGTCGGTCGGCAGCGGCGCCGTGCTGTCCCTGGTTGCCGGGCTCATTGCCGTTGCCCTGGTGGTGCGCAGGTCGCGGGCGACCCCTGGCAAGCAAGCCGGGTCCCCGGCCCGGCATAGGGCCAGGGCCCGCGCCCTGGTCCCCGCGCTCGGACGGTAGTCCACTGGCGGCAGGACCGGGCAGCGCGGCCGTTACTCGCTGGAGACGGGGGTGACGCTGACCTTGGTGGTGTTGGCCCTGAGTGACGCGGTGAATCCGAAGTCGTTGTCGATGGTCTGTTCGGTGTACCTGCCGGTGCGCAGGTCCTGCTCGGTGAGTTCCAGGCGGACCTTGACCGTCAGCGGGCGCAGGGCCCAGCCGCCGTCAAAGGAAACGATCTCGGCGGGCGGGTAGCCCAGGATGCTCCAGTGGATGGAGTCCGACTGCACCCGCGCCGTGGTGGAGTAGCTCATGGGGCAGCCCGCAGGCATGAGTACCTGCTGCTCGGCGCAGCCATCGAGGTATGCATTGATTTGCTTGTTGACCTCGTCCTGCAATTTCTTGGTGGGTTGGGTCCGCAACTTCACGGCAGTGTCCTTCTTCGCGAAGTCGGTGACGGCAAGGCCGCGTGAGTCAGCCGCGAAATTGGGCGTCGCAAAACTGGTGTCAATGACCGCCGGCACAAAGACCGGAACCGTGGCCCGGCCCTTGACCAGCGGTGCAGGACGCGAGTTCACGACGACTTCATTGGTGGTGTTTGCCGAGATCGCCACGGTGGGAAGGGTCGTGGGAATGAATTCCCACTCATCGAAGAACATCCAACGGCTGCCGGCGTTCCGCAACTGGTAGGACGTCTGCTGCTCGACCCCATGGATCGAGTAGCTTGCCACCACCTTGACGGTGTCTTCGGCCCCGGGGATCTCCTCGGGCTCGCCGACAGTGAAATCCTTGATGTCGGCACTGGCCGCCTTCAGGCCCTCCCCGTCGAGAAGCAGGGCATTGCCCGGTGGCACCTTGGCATTCAGCAGCCCCAATGCCCGGGCGCCTTCGCCGTTGACGAGGTGGGAGTGGAGTGTCTTGACCATTTGGGCGGGCCCAAAGACCCTCTGGTTCACCAGGGCGATGACGGAAACTGCAACTACGGCCAGCACCACAAGGGCCGCCGCCCAGATGGCAGCGACCCTTGTGGGTGATAAACGTTCGCTCATTGAATCCAAGGCTACCGGGAAAATTGCGCCGTTTGCGCAACCCTTCCTAGCGGCGACGCCTCCGCTTGGTGCCGAACATGCCGCGGAGCATCTCCCGGCCAAAAATGTTCGCCGCCTGTAGAGCCATGTCAAGCAGCGGATTGTCCGGATTCTGCGCCGGGGCGGGGGCCTTGGTCTGCCGCTTCGGGGAACCCGTGGTGGCCACCGGCGGTTCGGGCATGGTGTAGTCCGAGGCGCCCGGCTGCGGAGCCGAATTCGGGAGGGAGGACGGGCGTCCAAGGATGGATTCCTCGATGTTCCGTGCGGCCGCATCGATGTCCGCCTGGCTTTGGCCGGGGCCGGGGACCCTGGCGGCGACCGACCCTCCGGTGGGCACCGGTGCGGCCGTGGCCTCGGTGCTGGTTCCGTTGATCTTCTCGTAGGCGGATTCACGGTCCACGCTCGTGCCGTAAACCTGCATCAGGGCCGAGGAAGCGATGATTCCGGATACCGTGTCCGGGGACGAGGGGCCCATGGTTGATTCAGGGCTCCACATGCGAGTCCAGGCCACCGGTGTGGGCGCGCCCTTTTCGTTCATGACGGTAACCACCGCTTCGCCGGTTCCTGCCTGGGTCAGTGCCTGGTCGAGGTCGTATTCGCTGGTGGGGAACGTGGAGACGGTTGCCTTCAGCGCCTTGGCATCATCAGGGGTAAAGGCACGCAGCGCGTGCTGGATCCGGTTGGCCAGCTGTCCCAGCACGTCGCCGGGAACGTCCTTGGGAGTCTGGGTTACGAAGAAGACGCCGACGCCCTTGGAGCGGATCAGCCTCACGGTTGACGTGATCGAGGTCAAAAATGCCTTGGATGCGTCGTTGAAGAGCAGGTGTGCCTCGTCAAGGAAGAAGACCAACTTGGGTTTCTCGGGGTCCCCTGCCTCCGGCAGCTCGGAGAAAAGATCCGCCAGCAGCCAGATCATGAAGGTGGAAAAGAGCAGCGGCTTTTGCATAAGGGTCGGCAGCTCCAGGATGCTGATGACCCCTCTGCCGTCGGGAGCCTGTCGCAGGAGCTCTGCGGTGTCGAACTCCGGTTCGCCGAAGAAGGACTCCATGCCCTGGGACTGCAGGGTGACAAGCTCGCGCAGGATGACGCCGGCGGTCGCCTTGGACACGCCGCCGAGGCCCTCGAGCTCGTCCTTGCCCTCGTCGCTGGTCAGGTGTTGGATGACCGCGCGCAGGTCCTTGAGGTCGTGGAGTTCCAGGTCCTTGGTGTCGGCGTAGTGGAAGATCAGCTGCAGACAGGATTCCTGGGTCTCGTTCAACTCCATGATCCGCGACAGCAACAGTGGACCAAAGGAGGAGATCGTGGCGCGGATCGGGGTTCCCTGTCCGTCGCCGCCCAGGGCGTAGTACTCGACGGGAAAGGACTTGGCCTGCCACTTCATGCCGACCGACGCGGTGCGTTCCGTGAGTTTTTCCGTGGCCGTTCCGGGTGTGGAGAGGCCGGTGAGATCCCCCTTGATGTCTGCAAGGAACACCGGAACCCCGTGGGCGGAAAGCTGTTCGGCCATCAATTGCAGGGTAATGGTCTTGCCGGTTCCGGTGGCTCCGGCCACCAATCCGTGCCGGTTCATCATCCGCAGCGGCAAACGGACCTGCGCTTCGGGGAAGACCTGCCCGTCGACCAGTGCCGCCCCCAGATTCACCGCCAAACCGTCAAAGGCATAACCTGCGCTGATGGATTCCACATGCTGGGCTGTTGTCATCTTGGCCATGTCCATAGCCTACGGTCTGGATCGTGTCCGTGGTGGTGGGCGCGCCAATTCTTTTTGTTGCCGAACCCCGCGTCGGAAACTCCATGCCCTTAGAACGGGTTGAGCAGGCGGTGCACGAATTGCTGGGTCCGCTCGTTTTGCGGCGCCCGCAAGACGACATCGGGGTGGCCGCGCTCGATCACCACTCCCTGGTCCATGAATACGACTTCGTCTGCGACCTCCCGGGCAAAAGCCAACTCATGGGTCACCAGGACCATGGTCCAGCCCTCGTCGGCCAATTCCTTGATCACCTTCAACACATCACCCACCAGCTCCGGGTCCAGCGCGGAGGTCGGCTCGTCAAAGAGCAACAACGAGGGCTTGAGCGCGAGCGCCCGGACAATGCCCACCCGCTGCTGCTGCCCGCCGGACAGCTGGTGCGGGTACTGGTCGCGCTTCTGGTCTAGTCCGACCCTGGCCAGCAGCGATTCGGCTTCGGCGACGGCCTCGGAACGCTTGCGGCGCTGGACCTGGACCGGCCCTTCAATCACGTTTTCCAGCACCGTCATGTGCGGAAAGAGGTTGTAGTTCTGGAAGACCATGGCGCTGCGTGTGCGCAACACCTGGGCTTGCTTTTGCGTTGTCTTCGGCGCAAAGACCACGGCGGGACCGTCGCTGAAGGCAACCTCCCCGCCATCGGGGATCTCCAGCCCGTTTAGGCAGCGCAACACCGTCGTCTTGCCCGAGCCGGAGGGGCCGATCAAGGCGAGCACCTGGCCCTTGCCGATCTGCAGGTCAATGGACTTCAGGACCTGGTGGTCGCCAAAGCTCTTCTGCAGGTCGCGGACTTTCAACAGGGCCGGTGCACCGGGGACGTTAGTGTGCGACATAGCGGTCAAGCCTTCTTTCCAATCTGGTCTGGCCGGAGGAGAGCACAAGACAGAATACCCAGTACACGAACGCTGCCTCGATATAGACCAGCAAGAATTGCTGGCTGAAGGCGGCTATTTCCTGGGCGTTGCGGAACAACTCCGTCACCAGGATCAGCGATGCCAGGGACGAGTCCTTGACCAGGGAGATGAAGGTGTTTGACAACGGCGGCACCGAAACCCTGGCGGCCTGCGGCAGGATCACCCGGCGCAGTGTCGTGGTGCGCGACATGCCGATGGTGTATCCGGCCTCCCACTGGCCCTTGGCGACCGAGAGGATGGCGGCTCGGATCACCTCGGCTGCGTACCCGCCCACGTTTAGCGAGAAGGCGATGATGGCGCTGGGCCATGGGTCCAGCGTGACCCCGATCGAGGGCAACCCGTAGAAAATGACGAAGAGCTGCACCAACAACGGGGTTCCGCGGATCACCGAGATATACGCCTTGGCAATGAACGTGACCGCTGGATTCCGGCTCAACCGCATCAGTGCCATGAGCAATGCGATCGCCAGGCCGATGGCAAAGCTTGCCAACGACAGTGGAATGGTCCCGCGTAGTCCACCCACCACTATGGGCCAAAAAGAATCGCCGACTAACTGCCAATCAATATCCATGGCAGGACTCCTTCGCATTCGCAAGGTGAAACCGCGGGCCACTGGGGTGCGGCGCGCGACACTGCCGGAAATTACTTGGTGACGTCTGCTCCGAAGTACTTCTGGGAAATCTTCGAGAGCGTTCCGTCGGCCGCGAGTTCATCCAGGGCCTTGTCGACGGCCTCGACCAGGTCGCCGCTACCCTTGCGGAAGGCCATGGCACTGAGCGACTTGTCGGCGGTTTCGGCGGCGATCTTTATGCCGTCGTCCTGCTTGGTGGTCTGTGAATCCAGATAGGTCAGCTTGTCATTGACAGTGGCGTCCACACGGCCCTGCTTCAGCAGCGTGATGGCCTGTGCCCACCCTTCCACGGCTTGGACGTTCGCCCCGGCATCCTTGGTCAGCTGGTACCAGTTGCTGGTCAGCGACTGTGCGGTGGACTTCCCTTTCAGGTCCTCGAAAGACGCAATATCGGTGTTCCCCGCCTGGGTCACGACTACACCGGTGCTCACGGTATATGGCTTGGAGAACTCGTACGTCGCCTCGCGCGCGGGGGTGATGGAAATCTGGTTGGCAATGACGTCAAAGCGTCCGGCCTCGAGCCCGGCGAAGATCCCGTCAAACTGGGTTTCCTCGAACTGTGGCTCCACACCCAGCTTCTGGGCTACGGCCGTCACGATTTCCACATCGAATCCGGTCAGCGGACCGGTTCCGCCCTCGTGGAAGGAAAACGGCTTGTAGGTCCCCTCGGTTCCGACCTTCAGGACGCCTGCATCCTGGACCTGTTGGAGGGTCAAACCGGTCGCGGTTCCGCTGGCGGCCGGTGAACCGGATGGCTCGGTGGAGCCGCTGCAGCCGGTGACCGTCAAGGCGAGCAACGCGGTGGTCATTAGCGCGATAATTTGACGCTTCATGGAAACGGTCCTTTCGATGACAATCGTT
The DNA here is from genome assembly GCF_045798545.1 of Paeniglutamicibacter sp. ORCA_105. Lineage (NCBI taxonomy): Bacteria > Bacillati > Actinomycetota > Actinomycetes > Micrococcales > Micrococcaceae > Paeniglutamicibacter > Paeniglutamicibacter sp. ORCA_105. The sequence goes on from NZ_JBIXLM010000020.1 coordinate 54,211, forward strand.
CACATGCCGACGGGGGAGCGGCACCCCGGGATAGGGATCCGCACCCGTGGCAGGATGAACCTTGCTCTGACGCTAACACGGAGGTGGGGCTCGCATAAGCCCCATATTGCCGTGTGCGTCGAGGCAAGTTCTGACCCGGCCGTCCGGTGAAGTCAGGTCAACAGCAGGGGAACCAGCATCATCGCCGGCACGGCAACGATGGTGGTAAGCAGGACGGTGTCCTTGGCCAGCACGACGCCGCGTTCGTAGCGAGAGGCAGTCACGAAGATATTTTGGGCCGTGGGCAGGGCGGCCATGATCACCGCAACAAACACAGCGTGGCTGTCCAGCCTAAAGAGCCACACGGCAAGCATCCAGGCGACAACGGGCTGGAAGAACAATTTCATTCCCGTGGCCAACAGCGTATCGGCTCGACGCCCGCCGGAAGCCTCGAGCGGCTTGGAGCCGACCAAGGAAATGCCGAAGGCTATGAGCATGGCCGGGATGGAAGCGCCGGCAATCAGCTCTATCGGGTCGGCGAGCGGCTGGGGAAGTTCCAGATCGAAGAGCGCGCACACCAATCCGGCCAGGGAACCGACAATCATCGGGTTCCTTAGTGTCTGCACCAACATGGAAAACACGGTGGTCCGGTGCCTGGACGTGCTGGCGTCCAGGATGGCCAGGCATACCGGGGAGAACAGGGCCAGCTGCCACAGGATGACCGGTGCCGCATGGGCCATGTCGCCCAGGACGTAGAGGGCAATGGGCAGGCCGAGATTGGCCGAGTTCACGGTGGAGGCGCTCATCGCGCCGATGGTCGACTCGGTCAGGTCGCGCCGCAGCCACCACCGGGTCACCAGTACGAAGACGATGGCGGTGGCCAGGGAGGAAATCGCAGCAACGCCCAGGAAGGGGCCGAGCACCGAAGCGGGGTCCGAATCGGCGAGCGTAGTGAACAACAATGCTGGGCTGGCCACGAAGAAGGTGAGCCGGTTCAGTACATAGCGCGCGTTTTCTCCCAGGACACCCGTGCGTCCGACGAAGTACCCCACGGCAATGACGGTCCAGACCACGGCAAAACCAGAGAGCACGCCGTTCATAAGCCTTTGGATTCCCTCTTTCCGCTGTTCCTTCACCGCACCGGGGGTGCGCTTAACGCATTGGGACCCGGCCGCCGGCCGGGTCCCAATGTCATAGCGAGCGGGCGACGGGAATCGAACCCGCGTGTCCAGCTTGGGAAGCTGGCGCTCTACCATTGAGCTACGCCCGCGAAGCTCCGGAAAGCCTAATGGCGTCCCGGGCTAAAACAGCATATCCCAAGGTGGGGTGCCAAAACCTAATCGGGAACGTCGCGCGCGTCAAAATGCGGCGTCGGGCGCCTGCGAGGGTTTGGGCAGGAACGGCCTGGCCAGGGGTTCGGCGAGGCGGGCGGCGACCGGCCCGAATACCGCCAACAACAAGACGTATGCGGTTGCCAAGGCGGCAAGTTCCCCGGTAACCGCACCGGAGGCAACTGCCAGGCCGGCGATGACAATGGAAAACTCACCCCGGGCAATCAAGGCGACGCCGGCGCGAACCCGGCCGGGGATCCCGATCCCGGCCCGCTTAGCCGCCCACACTCCGGTGGCCACCTTCGTCAGCGAGGTGACAATGGCCAACAAGATGGCCATGGGCAAGACCGCGGGAATGCTCGATGGATCGGTGTTCAGGCCGAAGACCACGAAGAACATGGCAGCGAAAAGGTCGCGCAGCGGCTCCAGGACCTTGGTGGCCGAATGTGCGGTTGATCCGGAAATGGCAATACCGAGCATGAATGCGCCGACCGCAGCGGAGACTTGCAACGCTGAGGCCAGACCCGCAACCAGCAGCGCGGCACCAATGAGCTTAAGCAGGAAATTTTCCCGGTCCGAGGAATGGATCAACCGTGAAATCTGCGGCCCGAAGCGCAGGGCGGCCAGCAACACCAGCGTGATGGTGCCCATGGCAATACCCACTGCACGCAGCCCGCCCAGGAATCCGAGTCCTGCCAAGGTTGCGGTGAGCACCGGCAGGTAGACGGCCATGGCCAGGTCCTCGAGCACCAGCACGGACAACACCACCGGCGTCTCGCGGTTGCCCAACCTGCCCAAGTCGGAGAGCACCTTGGCAATGATTCCGGAGGACGACACATAGGTGACCCCGCCAAGGACCAAGGCTCCTGTAACGCCCCAGCCCATGATCAAGGCCAGGGCCGCACCCGGAGTGAAATTCAGGACCAGGTCCACGACTCCGGCGACCCATGAACCTTTCAGCCCGGTGACAAGTTCGCGGGCGGTGTATTCCAGGCCCAGCATGAGCAGTAGCAGGATCACGCCGATTTCGCTGGCAATCTCCCCGAACTCTGAGATGCCGGCAAGGTTGACCACGCCGCCGCTTCCGAAGAGCAGGCCGCCGAGCAGGTACAGGGGAACCGGTGACATCCCGAATCTTGCCGCCAGGCGCCCCAACAGGCCAAGCCCCAAGAAGACGGCGCCGAGCTCAACGAGTATTAGAGCGGTGCCGTGCATGTCCCGCGCACCTCCCCTTAGCCGTTGTTGATCAGGTGCGCTGCTTTTTCCAAACCTGCGGCGGTTCCGACAATGACCAGAACGTCACCCACATTGAGTTCAAAATCAGGAGCGGGGGAGGGGAAGACCTTCCCGCTACGGGAAATGGCGACAACAGAGGTGCCCGTGCGGGTCCGCAGGCGGGTGTCGCCCAGGGTCTGGTCCACGTAGGGGCTTTCATGGCTCAACACGAATTGCTGGGTGTTGACACCGGGCAAGTCGCGGTGCTGGTCCGATAGTTGTGTCACCAGCTGTGGGGCACCGAGCATGGCGCCGATGGCCCCGGCTTCCTCAACGCTCAACGGAATGGACGCGGCACAGGCATCGGGGTCGTCGCGCTGGGAAATGATCAACTGCATCGAACCATCACGCAGGATCACCACGCCGACCCGGCGCCCGGACGCGAGGATTATTTCGCGACGGACACCGAGGCCGGGCAACGACGTATCTTCAAAATCCATGCTCCCACTCTAGACCTCCCGGAACGCGAAAGGAGGCCGGGTTTCGGGGGTGATGCGCGAGGTGTTCTCGACCCCTACTTCGAGGGGTCCTTCGGCGTTCCGTCGAGGTTGAATTCCTCGCGAATGGTCTTCACCCCGGCGGCGTCGATCTCCAGGCACAGTTCGTGACCGGGGTTGATGACCAAGCCTGTGTCCTGCAGCGAGCGGACGACGGTCCCGCCGAGGACCTGGACGCCGTACGGGGCGACATCGATGTAGGCGCCGGGGATGCGGGCCAGGTGGGTGAACAAGGCAATCACCGGCTCGCCCGCGGCGTTCTGCAGGACCATGGGCTGGGCGTTGCGGGCTTCGCCGCTGACTTCCTCGCGGCTGAGGAAATACACCTCGGAATTCATGAGGGTCGCGATGACCTGGCCGTTGAGGGCGGGGTCGTTCTGCGCGGCCCGGATCATCATTTCAAAATGGGTCGCCGGTTCGTTGCCGGTGACGGTCGGTTCAATGCCCAGCGCCGACTGGATGTCGTCGGTGCCTTTGGTGGACTTGGCTTGCGGGTTCTCTTCGCTCATGCCCCCAAGCATGTCTACATTGCGCCCGTCGGCGCAACCCGATGTCTGGTTGTTCGCCCAACCGTCCTAAACTGGTGGGAAACGTTTTGAATCTTTTGCGAGGAAGCCTCATGCCCGAATTCCAGTACGAAGACCTCCTGCCCATTGGGGCGGACGAGACCACCTACCGCCAGATTTCCACCGATGGTGTCCGCACCATCGAGGGTCCGGGCGGCCGAACGTATCTCGAGGTCGACCCCGAGGCCCTGCAGCAGCTGGCCACCACCGCGCTGCACGACATCTCCCACTACCTGCGCCCGGCGCACCTGCAGCAGCTGCGCAACATCCTCGACGACGAGGACGCCAGCCCCAACGACAAGTTCGTCGCCCTTGACCTGCTCAAGAACGCCAACATCGCCGCCGGCGGTGTCCTGCCCATGTGCCAGGACACCGGAACCGCGATCGTCATGGGCAAGCGCGGTTCGCAGGTGCTGACCCAGGGCCCGGACGAGAAGGACCTGTCCAAGGGCATCTACGACGCGTACACCACGCTGAACCTGCGCTACTCGCAGTTGGCCCCGCTGACCACGTGGGAAGAGAAGTCCACGGGCAACAACCTGCCCGCGCAGATCGAACTGTACGCGGACACCGAGCCGGGCCACGAGAACCAGTACAAGTTCCTGTTCATGGCCAAGGGCGGCGGATCGGCCAACAAGTCCTTCCTCTACCAGGAAACCAAGGCCATCCTGAACCCGAACGCGATGTTGAAGTTCCTCGATGAGAAGCTCCGCTCGTTGGGCACCGCCGCCTGCCCGCCGTACCACCTCTCCATCGTCATCGGCGGCACCAGCGCCGAATTCGCGCTGAAGACCGCCAAATACGGTTCGGCCAAGTACCTGGACAACCTGCCGACCACCGGTGCGATGACCGGCCGCGGCTTCCGCGACACCGAGCTGGAGGAGCAGGTCCTTGAACTGACCCGCAACTTCGGCATCGGCGCCCAGTTCGGCGGCAAGTACTTCTGCCACGACGTGCGCGTGGTGCGCCTGCCGCGCCACGGCGCCTCGCTGCCGGTGGCCATCGCCGTCTCCTGCTCGGCCGACCGCCAGATGCTTGCGAAGATCACCCCCGAGGGCGTCTTCGTGGAACAGCTGGAAACCGACCCGGCGCGCTTCATGCCCGAGTCCGACCACCCGGCGATCGCAGCACACGACGATGAAACCAGCGGTGTCTCCGGCACCGGCGGTTCCTCCGTGGTGAAAATCGATTTGAACAAGCCAATGGATGAGATCCTGGCCGAGCTGACCAAGCACCCGGTGAAGACCCGCCTCTCGCTCTCCGGCCCGCTGGTGGTGGCCCGCGACATCGCGCACGCCAAGATCAAGGACCTGCTGGACGCCGGCGAGGAAATGCCGCAGTATCTCAAGGACCACCCGGTGTACTACGCGGGCCCGGCCAAGACCCCGGAAGGCATGGCCTCGGGTTCCTTCGGCCCGACCACCGCCGGACGCATGGACTCCTACGTCGAGCAGTTCCAGGCAGCCGGCGGCTCCATGGTGATGCTTGCCAAGGGCAACCGCTCCAAGCAGGTCACCGATGCGTGCAACACCCACGGCGGTTTCTACCTGGGATCCATCGGCGGCCCGGCCGCCCGCCTGGCCCTGGACTGCATCAAGAAGGTCGAGGTGCTCGAATACGAGGAGCTCGGCATGGAGGCCATCTGGAAGATCGAGGTCGAGGACTTCCCGGCGTTCATCGTCGTCGATGACAAGGGCAACGACTTCTTCTCCGAAACCTCGAAGCCGACCTTCACGGGCCTTCCGATCCGCACCAAGTAGGCCGCGGCAGGAAGATCCCAAAAGGCATCGGTGGTTCGGGTTTAAACCCGGACTACCGATGCCTTTTTGGTTCGCAGTGTGTGGGGGCGTCAGCCCAACGGCGGCTCGCCAAAATCTTCTGGCGCGGCGCGGCAGCTGATGTGCCGCGCCTATTCGTTACCGGGCGAAGTCGTAGCCGATCGACCAGTCGCGGTAGGGCGGAAGGAATCGGAGGATCAGCAGTGCCTCACGCTGCTTCTTGATCTCGGCCGCGGTGGGCGTCTTGACCTTCGAAGCCTTCAGCAGAGCCGCATGGAATTGTTCAAAGGTGACGGTCTTGGACTTTTCCATGGCCTTTGCCTGGTCCACGCCGATAAAACGAAGATGCCATGGCTCGTACTTGTAGCCGGTCACCTTTTCACCTTCGGCCGGGTAGCGAATGATGAATCCAAAGTCAGCGGCGTTGGCGGCTAGCCATTTTCCGCCGCCCGTGTCCCCGAAGCAGGCCTTGAGATCGCACCGGCCGCTGCTCATGCCGATGTCCGCCGCGAGCCCGATCTGGTGCTCGCTGGTGCCGGCAGGTGCCGAGATCCGCGTGGCATAGTCTGTCCCGTAGCGAGCCTTGTATCCATTGAACAGCGCAAGTTGACGGTCGTAGGAACGGTAGGCGCTGAGCACGCTCAGCGACTGTGAATCCTTGCGTGCGGCCTTGAGCAGGCTTTCGAGTGCGGTGGCCGCATCCTTGCGCAGTTCCAGTCCGGTCCCGGAAATCGTGCGCAGGTCCTTGGGCTTGTAGTTCGCCGGATCCAGGGGGTGGTCCCGGCTTACCAGCGCCAGGTACGAGCCTTGGTCCTTCGTCAGTTCGTCGGTGGTCGGTGCCTTACGTGGCTTTTCGGCACGCACGGTTGCAGCTGCGGGTCCCGCGGGTGCAGCCTGTGCAGCGAGCGGGGCCGCCAGCACCAGGCTGACGCCTAACAAGATGGCGGGGATGCCGCCACGAAACAAAGACACGATGTCCCTTCGGGGAAAAAATCTGGATGGAGCCCTTTCAGGATAACTGCAGACCCCGTGGTTCTGCCCATGTCTGACGGGCACTGATTCGCCCTGCGGGGGCACGGCCACCCTGCCGCCGACAATCCGCCCACGTCTTCGATGCCGGAACCACGGGCCAAATGGGATATTTTGGGTACTGTGCTGATTTCTGATGGTGATATTCGACGCGAGCTGGCGTCCGAACGTATAAAGCTGGACCCCTTCGACCCGGCGATGATCCAGCCGGCAAGCGTGGACGTGAGGATCGACCGGTTCTTCCGTCTCTTCGACAACCACAAGTACGCCCACATCGACCCGGCCACGGACCAGCCCGAGCTGACCCGACTGGTGGAAGTCGAGCCGGATGAGCCGTTCATCCTGCACCCGGGCGAATTCGTCCTGGGGTCCACCTATGAAGCGGTCACCCTGCCCACCGACATTGCCGCCCGGCTTGAAGGCAAAAGCTCACTGGGACGACTTGGATTGCTGACCCACTCCACCGCCGGTTTCATTGACCCCGGATTCTCCGGGCACGTGACCTTGGAACTGTCGAACATGGCGACCCTGCCCATCAAGCTGTGGCCGGGCTCGAAGATCGGGCAGTTGTGCTTCTTCAAGCTCTCCTCTCCGGCCGAGCACCCGTACGGTTCCGGAGCCTACGGGAACCGCTACCAGGGCCAGCGCGGCCCCACGGCGTCGCGCAGCCACTTGAACTTCCACAGGACCACCCTGGAAAACTAGGTAGCCAGGCAACTGGCCAATACGCGTGCGGGCCCCGGGGCCGGGTGGGAAATTTTCCTAGAAAACCAGCTTCATGCCCTCGTGGCTGGCGATGAAGCCCAGGCCCTCGTAGAAGCGGTGGGCATCCGCGCGGCTCTTGTCGGTGGTCAACTGGACCAGGGCGCAGCCACGGTTGCGCGCGTGCTCGATGGCCCACGTCAAAAAACTCCTGCCCAAGCCGCGGCCACGGAAGTCTGCGTGGGTGCGAACAGCCTCGATCTGGGCGCGCCAAGCCCCGCGGCGCGAAAGCCCCGGGATAAAGGACAGCTGCAACATGGCGAGAACCTGCCCGTCGCTCTCGCACACCAGTAGTCGGTGCGCCGGATCGCTGTCGATTGCCGCAAAGGCTGCCAGATAAGGCGCCGAATCGGAGTCTGGGGACGAATCACGTGTCGCTCCCAGGGGATCGTCGGCCAACAAGGCCAAAAGTGCTGGAAGGTCCTCCCTGACGGCATCGCGCACCGCGACCTCCAACCCGTCGATCTGCAAGACCGCTCTTTGCTCCACTGGCCATTTCCTTTCGCGGGCAGCCCCCGTTAGACCAGTCCCAGGGACCTGACCATGTCGCGTTCCTCTTCGAGCTCCTTGACCGACCTGTCGATGCGGGCGCGCACGTCCGCGGCCATCGAAAGTCCCTGCTGGATCTCCCAGGCGCCGTCGCGGGCATGTGCCGGGAAGGAACTGACCAGCCCCTTCGGGACGCCGTAGGAGCCGTCGGAGCGGATGGCCGCCGATGTCCAGGAACCGTCGGTACCCTGCACCCAGTCGCGGACGTGGTCGATGGCCGCCGCCGCTGCGGAGGCCGCCGAGGAGGAACCCCTCACGTCGATGATCTCCGCCCCGCGCCCGGCCACCCGGGGAATGAAGGTTTCATTGAGCCATGGGGCCACCTTGCCGGCACCGCCAAGGGCCTCGGCGAGGGCATCGGGCAACGGGCGTTGGGTGCCGTCCTCCACGACGAGGACGCCGTGGGAGACATCGGGAACCTGGGATGCCGAATGGTTGCCCCAGATGATGACATTCCTTATCGAACCCACCCCAACCTCCAGGGTGCCGGCCAGCTGGGCCAGCGCACGGTTGTGGTCCAGGCGGGTCATCGCGGTGAAGCGTTCGGGTGGGACATCAGGCGCATGGGCGGCGGCAATCAACGCGTTGGTGTTCGCTGGATTGCCCACCACCAGGACTTTCACGTCGTCGGCGGCGCCGGTGTTGATTGCCGCCCCCTGGGGGCCGAAGATGGCGCCATTGGCCGAGAGCAGGTCCCCGCGTTCCATGCCCGGGCCGCGGGGCCGGGCACCGACCAGCAGCGCAACATTGGTGCCGGCGAAGGCGCGGGCGGCATTGTCGGTGACCTCGACCGAGTCCAAGGTGGTGAAGGCGCAATCCTGCAACTCCAGGGCGGTGCCCTCCGCAGATTTCAGGCCGGCCGGGATTTCCAGCAACCGCAGCCTGACCGGAACCTCCTGCCCGAACATGGCACCCGAGGCGATGCGAAAGAGCAACGCGTACCCGATCTGCCCTCCGGCGCCGGTCACTGTCACTGTCACTGGTGTTTGGGTGCTCATGGCTCCCATACAACCATCAACGCCGCTCAGGGGCCACGGTCCAGGGGGACCGGCCCGTGGTCCGGGGCCCGCACCGGGATCAGCAGGAGCAGCCCCAACAGGAGCACGACCAGGATGCCCAGGATGCCATAGCGCTGGGCCTCGGCAACGTGGGGGGCCGCCAGCGCAATCGACGCGGCAAACAATGCCGGGGCCAGGAAGCTGACCGCGCGGCCGGTGGTGGCATAGAGGCCAAAGAGCTCGCCCTCCTGCCCCGCGGGGGCCAGCCGGGCCAGGAACGCGCGACTGGAGGACTGGGCAGGCCCGACGAACAGGCAGAGCAGCAGACCGAAGACCCAGAACCCGGAGGCCCCGGGGGAGAGGAAGACACCCAGACCCGCCACGAGCAACCCGATGAGCGAGGCGATGATCACGCGCTTTGGTCCGATCTTGTCATCGAGCACCCCGCCCACCATGGCGCCGAAGGCAGCGACGACGTTGCCGACGATGGCGAAGATGATCACCTGCTGCAGCGGGAACCCGAAGGTTCCGGCGGCGATGATGCCGCCGAAGGTGAACACGGCCGCCAACCCGTCACGGAAGACCGCGCTGGCGAGCAGGAAGAAGACGGTGTGCCGGTCCTTGCGGGCCAAGGCAACGACCCGTCGCCGCAGCTCGGCGTAGGACTGCAGGACGGTGAAGCGCGGCCCGCCGGATTCCCCCGGGATCTCCGGCACCGCGAAGAGCACCGGCAGGCCGAAGCCCAGGAACCACACCGCGGAGAACACTGCGACCAGGCGCAGGTTCAGGGCATCGGTTTCGGAGGCACCGGCCCATGGGAAGATCGGGGTCACCAGAGTGAACAAGACAATGGCCAGCGCCAGGATGCCGCCGAGGTAGCCCATGCCCCAGCCGAAGCCCGAGACCTTGCCGATGGTGGCGGGGGTGGAAATCTGCGGCAGCATCGCGTTGTAGTTCACCGTGGCGAACTCGGCAAACACCGAAGCCATCGCGATGAGCGTCACTCCGAGGACCAGGAAGCGCGGTTCGGGGAAAATGAAGAAGCAGGCCGCGGTGAGCACCGCGACGATTATCGTGTTCACTCCGAGCCAGAAACGGCGGCGTCCGCCGGCATCCGAGCGCAATCCCGTCACCGGGGCCAGCAGTGCGATCGCCACGCCGGCGATGGCCAGTCCGTTGCCCAGGACCACCGAGTTGGCATCCGTGTCTCCGAATAGGTCACTGGTCAGGTAGACGGTGAACACGAAAGTGGTCATCACCGCGTTGATGGCCGCGGAACCCCAATCCCACGAAGCCCACGCCACGACGGGTTTGGTGATAATACGTTGCCGATCGGTCGAGGCCGACGGTGCCGCGGGAAACTCGCTCATGGGTGCATCGTAGCCGCATCGAACCAACAACGGGGATGCCTCGGATAAATGCATCGTGGCGTGCCGCGAAATGAATCATTGTGCGACGGATCTTTAACAATCTGAAATGACGTATTATTCCGCAAGATTTCATCAGCTGAATCACGAGTCAAATCGCCGGGCAAGGGCATGACGGCTGTTAGGATGAAGGAGCCTTTTTGACCGTTTCGCCGCCAGTGTACTGGCCCGCCGACCATAGGAGATACGTGTGCTCCTTGTCCTGATTGCGCTTTTTGTCGTTGCGGGAATTGCACCTTTGATTTTTCGATATCTGGGCCGGTCAACGTTCTATGTCCTGGCCGCGGTCCCGGCGCTGGCCTTCGTCTGGCTGCTGGCGAATTTCTCGGCATTCACCCAGTCCGAACAGGCCGTCGCCAGCGGCGGCCCCAATGCACCGCCGTCCGAGCTCTATAGCTGGATCGGTCCGCTGAACGCCCATCTTGATTTCCGGATGGATGCCCTTGCCGCGGTGATGTGCCTTCTGGTGCTGGGAGTCGGTGCCCTGGTGCTGTTCTATTGCGCACGCTATTTCAAGAACGAGGATCCGCACACAGCCGCCTTCGGTGCCCAACTGCTCGCCTTCGCTGCCTCAATGTTCGGCCTGGTGACCGCCGACGACTTGCTTCTGCTGTTCGTCTTCTGGGAATTGACCACGATCCTGTCGTTCCTGTTGATCGGCTTCAACCGCACCCGCATGAGCGCCCGACGCTCGGCCCTCACTGCGCTGATGGTCACGACCTTTGGCGGCCTGACCATGCTGGCCGGGCTGATCATGCTCGGCAATGCCGCCGGAACCTATCGCATCTCCGAGATCCTGGCCATGGCACCGGACCTCACCGCCCTGGGCACCTACATCGACGTGGCCATTGCCCTGGTGCTGATCGGGGCCGTCTCGAAGTCCGCGTTGGTTCCCTTCCACTTCTGGCTGCCCGGTGCGATGGCCGCACCGACGCCGGTCTCCGCGTACCTCCACGCCGCAGCCATGGTCAAGGCCGGCATTTACCTGGTCGCGCGGTTGGCGCCCGGCTTCAGTGAAACCGCCTTTTGGCAACCGATGCTGCTGTGGCTCGGCCTTGCCACCATGCTCATCGGCGGCTGGCGCGCGCTGAAGCAACACGACCTCAAACTGCTGCTGGCCTACGGCACCGTCTCACAGCTGGGCTTCCTGATCCTGATCATGGGCGTAGGCACCCCCAACGCGGCGCTGGCGGGCCTGGCCATGATGCTGGCCCACGGATTCTTCAAGGCCACGCTCTTCCTGATCGTGGGCATCATCGACCACAAATCCGGGACGCGCGATGTCCACCAGCTTTCCGGGCTCTACAAGTCCTCGCCGTTGCTCTTTACGGTCGCGGCTATTGCCTCGGCCTCCATGGCCGGGTTCCCGCCGCTCTACGGCTTCGTGGCCAAGGAAGCCGTCTACGAGTCCCTCCTGGAATACGCCCAGGGCCATGGCACAACCGGCATTGTGCTGTTCATCGGCGTGGTGGCCGGGTCAATGATGACCTTCGCCTATGCGGCCCGTTTCCTCTGGGGCGGATTTGCAGCGAAGCCAGGCATGGCACCGACCGCCTTCCCCAAGGTGCCGCTGTTGTTCCTGACGCCGTTGCTCGTCCTGACCGCCGCGACCGTCGCATTCGCCTGGATCCCGCAGGTCCTTGAGGGCGCCATTGCCCCGTACATCGGGTTGTTCGAGCCCGCCCAGGCCCCCATCCACCTGGCACTCTGGCACGGTTTCACCCCGGTGCTGGGACTCACGGCCCTGACCATGGTGGTCGGTGCATTGCTCTTCCTGGCGCGTGAAAAGGTCTTTGCCTTCCAGGCCAAGGTCCCCGCGGTGTTCGATGCCGAACGCGATTACAAATACACCGTCGGCGGCGTGGACAACCTGGCCATCTGGCTCACCGGCCGCACCCAGCGTGGTTCCCTGTCCTTCTACCTCGTGGTGATCCTGTTGGTGGCGCTGCTGCTGCCAAGTTCGGTCGCCATCATGCTCAGCACCCCGGACCCGGGGAACTTCATCGCCTTTGACCACCCCGCCCAGATGGTTATCGGCCTGATCATGATTGTCGGCGCCATCGGGGCAGTTCAGGCCAACCGGCGCTTCCTGGCCGTGCTGATGGTGTCGGTCAGCGGCTACGGCATGGCGGCGATCTTCGCGCTACAGGGAGCGCCAGACCTGGCCATCACCCAGCTGCTGGTGGAAACCATCGTGTTGGTGGCCTTCGTGCTGGCACTGCGTGCCCTGCCGGTGGAACTGTGGGCCAAGAACCCCACCGGCCATCGGCTGGGCCGCGCGCTGATCGGCATCGGCTTCGGTGCGTCGATGATCTACATCGCCGCCACCTCCATGGCCTCGCGCGTGGCCGACCCCATTTCGCTGGCCTACCCGGAGCTGGCCTACGTCGGCGGGGCGGGCAAGAACATCGTGAACGTGACCCTGGTGGACATGCGTGCCTGGGACACCTTCGGCGAGATCACCGTGCTTGCTGCCGCCGCCACCGGCGTCGCCTCGCTGATCTTCGTGCGCGGTCGCGGAGACAAACGGCTGCGCGTCTCCGCGGTGCCCCACGGTTCGGTGGACCACGGCTCTGAGGCCATCGGCGGACGTGACCAGAGCCGTGCGGGACTTGCCGTGGCGCGGAACTTCGCGATCTCCAAGAAGGACTCCTGGCTGGTGGCAGGCCATACGCTGGCCCCCGAGCGACGCTCCATCACCTTCGAGGTGGTCACCAGGCTGGTTTTCCACACCATCCTGCTGGCCTCGGTGTACCTGCTGCTGGCCGGGCACAACACCCCAGGCGGCGGCTTTGCCGGCGGCCTGCTGGCCGGCCTGGCCCTGGCCATCCGCTACCTGGCCGGCGGCCGGGTGGAACTGGCCGAGGCCACGCCGGTGAGCCCGGGAACGCTGATGGGCACCGGGCTGGGGCTCGCGGCACTCACCGCGGCGGCACCGCTGCTCTTCGGCGCCCAGATGTTCACCTCCGCCGCCATCGAATTCACCTGGCCGCTCTTCGGGGAGCAGAAGTTCGTGACCTCGACGATCTTCGACATCGGCGTCTACCTGGTGGTGGTCGGGCTGGTCATCGACGTGCTCCGTTCCCTGGGCTCGGAAATCGACGACCGTTCCGAGGGCCGCAGCCCCACCGACACACATGACATGGTTTCCGACGCGGAGACGGGAGTGGGACGTTGAGCACCAATATCACCTTGCTCATAGTGATGGGCGTACTTTTTGCCGTCGGGATCTACCTCCTGCTCGAACGCTCGCTGACGCGGGTGCTGCTGGGCATCGTGGTGCTGGGCAACGGGGTGAACCTGTTGATCCTCTCCGCCGGCGGACGCCGCGGCGAGGCGCCGCTGTACCAGTCGGCGCTGGGCCCGGAACAATACAGCGACCCGCTGCCGCAGGCGCTGATCCTCACGGCCATCGTGATCACCTTTGCGGTGACCGCGTTCATGCTGGGCATCATCTACCGCTCCTGGGTGATTTCCCGGGCCGACGTGGTTGCCGACGACGTCGAGGACCTTCGCGTCTCCCAGCAGTCGACCTTCGACTTCGAGGAAGACTCGCCGGTGCCAGAAGACACCACAGAATTCGAGGGGGACGACTCCGTGCCAACGGACACCACCACCGACAAGGGGCCCGGCGCATGATCGACGCACCACTGAGCGCCGTTTCCTTTGCCCCGCTTGCCGTGGCCCTGCCGATCTTCGGCGCGGCCCTGGCCTTCATCCTGCGCCGCAAGCGCCGCACCCAGCGCGCGGTGACCATTGGCGTCCTGGTGTTCACCCTCATCCTTGAGACCTGGATGCTGGCCACGGTCTGGAACGGCGGGACCTACTCGGTCACCCTGGGCGGCTGGGCGCCGCCCTTCGGAATCTCCATGGTCGTCGACGGGTTCTCCGCCTTCATGCTGGTGGTCTCCACCATCGTCTCCCTCGCGGTGCTGCTCTACGCCACCAGCCAGGGCATGGCCGACGGGGACGAGGACGGGCCGGTGTCGATCTTCCACCCTGCCTACCTGATCCTGGTGGCCGGCGTGTCAAACGCCTTCCTCGCAGGGGACCTGTTCAACCTTTATGTGGGCTTCGAGATCCTGCTGACCGCCTCCTACGTGTTGCTGACCCTCGGCGGCACCACCGCGCGCATCCGCGCCGGAACCACCTATGTGGTGGTGTCGGTGACCTCCTCGGTGCTGTTCCTGATCACCATCGGCATGATCTACGCGGCCGTCGGCACCGTGAACATGGCCGATTTGGCACAAAAGCTGCCGGAGATCTCACCGGGCACCCAGACGGTGCTGCATGTGATGCTGCTGGTGGCCTTCGGGATCAAGGCCGCGGTCTTCCCGCTGTCCTTCTGGCTTCCCGACTCCTACCCCACGGCCCCGGCACCGGTCACCGCGGTGTTCGCCGGGTTGTTGACCAAGGTGGGCGTGTATGCCATCATCCGCACCGAGACCCTGCTCTTCCCCGGGAACCAGCTCTCCGACGCGCTGATGGTCGTGGCCGGCCTGACCATGCTGGTGGGAATCCTGGGTGCCGTGGCGCAGACCGACATCAAGCGAATGCTTTCCTTCACGCTGACCAGCCACATCGGCTTCCTGATCTTCGGCGTGGCCGTGGGCAACCAGCTGGGACTCGGCGCCACCGTGTACTACGTGGCCCACCACATCGTGGTGCAGACCTCGCTGTTCCTGGTGGCGGGGCTCATTGAGCGCCGCGCCGGAACCTCGAACATCGACAGGCTCGGTTCCCTCGCGAAGCTCTCCCCGCTGCTGGCCCTGCTCTTCTTTGTCCCCGCCATGAACCTCGGCGGCATCCCGCCGTTCTCCGGCTTCCTGGGCAAGCTGGGGCTGGTCCAGGGAGGTGCCGAGCTGGGCACCCCGATGGCCTGGGCGCTGGTGGGAGTCTCCCTGCTGACCTCGCTGCTGACCCTGCTGGCCGTCGCCCGCATCTGGAACAGGGCCTTCTGGCGCAATGCCGAGGACGCCACGGACCCGGACCCGCTGCTGCTGGTGGGCGTCTCCGCGGCGCGCGGCGCCACCTACGACATCGTCGCGGACGAGCCGGCAAGCCGCTATTCCGACCGCGGCAACGCAGCCCTGCTGCCCAACGGCATGGTCGCCATGACCGCTGCCCTGGTGCTGGTGGGCGTGGCGTTGACGGTGTTTGCCGGGCCGCTCTTCGACTTCACCGACAGGGTGGCCATGGAAATGCTGGACAAGGGCAACTACATCGAGGCCGTCCTCGGCACCGGAGAAGGGCAGGCACGATGAGCCCGGAACAACGACTGGTCGACGCCAAGGACGAGAGCGGCCATCGCCAACGCTCCACGCTGCGCCAGGAAATCCCGCTGCTGATCGGCATGACCCTGGTGTGGGGCGCGCTCTGGCAGGACTTCGCCGTCGGCAACCTGGTCTTCGGGCTGCTGATCTCGCTGCTGCTGGTGCGGGTCTTCCGCCTGCCGCCGATCATCCTCTCGGGACGCTTCAACATCTGGCGTGCAGTGGTCTTCATCCTCGCCTTCCTGCGCGACATCACCCGTGCCAGCTTCGAGGTCATGTTCCTGGCGATATTCCGCGGCCCGCGGACCACCAGCGCCGTCATCACCGTCACGCTGCGCACCGAGTCCGACCTGCTGGCCACCTGCGTGGGCCACGTGCTGACGCTGGTGCCCGGCTCCTATGTCGTCGAGGTGGACCGCAGGTCCTCCACGCTGTACCTGCACGTGCTCAATGTCAACGACCAGGCGGGCGTGGAGAAGGCCAGGGCGGCCGTCCTGCTGATCGAGGAACGGCTGATCCGCATGATGGGCACCAAGGAAGAACTGGCCGCGCTGAACGCCGAAACAACGGCCCCGAACAACGAAGACGGAGCACCCTCATGATCATCGTCCTGTGGATCTGCGGCATCACGCTCTCGATTGCCGCCTGCCTGGCCATCGTCAGGCTGGCAATGGGCCCGTCCATCCTGGAACGCGTCATCGCCACCGACGTCCTGCTGCTGATCATCTCCGCGGCACTCTGCGTGGAGATGACAGTCAACCGGCACACCAACAATCTGGTCTTCGTGCTGCTGGCGTGCCTGGTCGGGTTCGTGGGTTCGGTCACCGTTTCCCGCTTCGTCACGGATCGGAGAAACGCCTGATGCTTGACACCATCATCGACATCATTGCCGGGACGTTCATGATCGTCGGCTGCCTGATGTCCCTGGCCGCCGGAATCGGCATGCTGCGCTTCCCCGACCTGCTCTCGCGCCTGCACGCGGCTACCAAGCCGCAGGTGCTGGGTTTGTTCCTGCTGCTGGCTGCGCTCGGGCTGGAATTGCGTTCCTGGGCGGTGCTGCCGGTGCTGGTCCTGGCCTGGTTGCTGCAGTTGCTCACCGCGCCGGTCTCCGCGCACATGGTGGGACGCGCCGGATACCGGACGCGGCACCTCAAGCGCGAGACACTCGTGGCCGACGAACTGGCCGCCGTCGTCGATGCCGCGGCCCAGCGCGAGGAACAAGACCACGGCAAGGGCCAGCCCCGGGACCGCACCGACTTCATCGACTAGGGCGCCCTCGGCCCGCCGGTGGTTGGCGAAGGCCCGGTTCCAGGCCGGCGTCCGGGACGGCTCGGCGGCAAATGACTGAGGAGGGGGTCCACGAAAAATCGTGGACCCCCTCCTCAGTCATTTACTGCGTCAGGCCTTTTTGGCGAACCTGGCCAATGCCCGTTGGGTGCCGCGGTCGGTGAACACCTGGATCAGGGCCGCGGTCGTGGCCGACAGGACGGCGAAGCCAATGATCTGGCGCAGGCTGGCCTCGGCCTGCGCTTCCGCGTTGCCATGCTTCGGCGGCTTCCGGCCGGTGAAACCGGTCCAGGCTTTGTCAACGATTTTTCCACCCAGGAAACCGGCGGCGATCGAGATAGCTGGGCCGATGAGTTTCATCAAGCTGTTCAAGGGGACTCCCAAATGTTGCTGGCAACGGTACCTGCCCCAGCATAGCCTGAGGTAACATCAAAGAACTGAAACAATCACGACAGGGGAGCGTCGTGCGAAGAAATTCGCACCAAGGCGCTGAGAGTGCGGATAGCCGCAGACCCTCGAACCTGCCCCGGCTAGTACCGGCGAAGGAAGTCGAGTTCTCAGGGGGTGCGTTCAAAAACGCGTTTTCCCTCCCCTCCTTGTATCCAAGGAGGATCACCACCATGAGCACCACCAACCAGCCCGCCGGGCACAAGCCGGCAACCTCGTCCTGGCGTGTCGTTGACATCGTTATCGCGGCAGTCATCGCAGTGTCCTCGGGCGTCATCTTCTGGGCCTGGAACAGCACCCACCACCTGCTTGACTTCCTCTTCCTGGCCTTCCCGCCCTCCGCCTCCCTGGTCTCGGGCATGTGGCTCTTCCCTGCGGTGCTCGGCGCGCTGATTATCCGCAAGCCCGGTGCCGCACTCTTCTGCGAAATCGTCGCCGCCATGGTCTCGGCACTCATGGGCTCCGAATTCGGGCTGACCGTCCTGGCCTCCGGCCTGATCCAGGGTCTGGGCGCTGAACTGGTGTTCGCCGCGTTCCGCTACCGCAAGTTCAACCTTCCCGTGGCACTGCTGGCCGGAGGCGCGGCAGGGCTCTTCGGCAGTGTCAACGACACCTTCATCTTCCGCTGGTTCCCCGAATACACCACCGGCATGCTCTTCTCCTACATCGCGTTCATGACCATCTCGGGCATCGTCATTGCCGGGCTGCTCTCCTTCCTGGCCACCCGCGCCCTGGCCAAGACCGGCGCCCTGGGCGCCCTGGCCAGCCGCAAGGCGGCCACTGAAGCCATCCTCTAGGACGCGGCAGCCATCATGACCTCACCTTCGATGCTGAACCGTGAAGCCGGCACCCCGGACACCGGCAGCCGGTTGGCCACGGCCGTCTCGGTCAGCGCCCGCAACTGGGGTTGGCGGCATGCCGACCGCGCCCAGCCGGCGCTCCGCGGCCTTGACCTGGATATCCGCGCCGGGGAACGCGTGCTCCTGGCCGGTCCCTCGGGCGCTGGCAAATCCACGCTGCTCTATGCCCTGGCGGGGGTCCTGCACGAGGACGACGAGGCCTATTCCTCCGGCGAACTGCTGCTGGACGGAACCCCGGCGGCCCAGGGCCGCGGCCTGGTCGGGCTCATGCAACAGGACCCCGAAACCCAGGTCGTCCAGGCCCGGGTCGGGGACGACACGGCTTTCGGCGCCGAAAACCTTTCGGTGCCGCCGGAAGAGATCGCCCAACGCATCATCGAGGCCCTCGATGCCGTGGGACTCGATGTCCCGCTGGACCACCCCACCGCCGCACTCTCCGGCGGACAAAAACAGCGCCTGGCCCTCGCCGGGATCCTGGCCATGGGCCCGGGACTGGTCCTCCTGGACGAGCCGACGGCGAACCTCGACCCGGACGGCGTTCTGGAGGTCCGCGATGCGGTGCTGGCGGCGCTGGATGCCACCGGGGCAACCCTGCTGATCGTCGAACACCGCCTTGAGGCCTGGGCTCCGCACATGGACCGGGTCATCGTGCTGGAACCGGGCGGCGGCATCGCCCACGACGGAACCCCCGGCGAGCTCTTCGGGCCCGGGAAGGTGCGCGAGGAACTGATCTCCGCCGGGGTTTGGGTCCCCGGATACACCCCGTCGATCGACGTGCGGTCCGCCGGAACCGATGGCGGCGCCCTGCTGCTCGAGGCCACGGACCTGGCGGTCACCCGGAAGCGCGGCGGATCAATCGCTGCCGGGGGGCTTGACCTGCGCGTCGCGGCCGGTGAGGCCTGGTGCGTGCGCGGGGCCAACGGCTCGGGCAAGTCGACCTTCGCCCTGACGCTCGGGGGCTTGCTGCCACAGGCCTCAGGCACCGTGCTGGCCACCGGGGAGCTGGCTGCCGGCTCCGAGGCCCGCCCCTACCACTGGCGCGCCACCGAACTGGTGGGGCGCATCGGTTCGGTGTTCCAGGAACCGGAGCACCAATTCGTCACCAACACGGTCCGCGAGGAATTGGCCTTCGGGCCTGCCCACGCGGTCAAGCCCGGCACCCGGGATCCGCTGTTCACGGACGGGGAGATCGAGGCACGGGTCGAAACACTGCTGTTGCGGCTGCGGCTGGGGCATCTTGCCGAGGCGAACCCCTTCACGCTTTCGGGCGGTGAGAAGCGACGTCTCTCGGTGGCCACTGTTCTGGCTTCGGGTCCGCGGATCCTGATCCTTGACGAGCCGACCTTCGGCCAGGACGCCAACACCTGGCGGGAGCTGGCGTTGTTGCTGCGCGAGGAACTGGAGCGCGGCACGGCAATCATCGCCGTGACCCACGACGCGGATTTCGCCCGCGCCCTGGGGGCCGGGGAATTTGTCCTCGAGAGCCCGGGGACCACGTATGGCGAACACGGCGTCGCGATCCGGCCCGGGTTGCTGGAGGCCGATGCGCGCGGCGGGGCCAGCTTCCTGGGCAGGGCCAACCCTCTGGCCAAGCTCGCCGCGGTGGCGCTGGCGACGATCCCGCTGGTGGCCTCCATGGACTGGGTCAGCAGCGCCCTGGTGGTGGTGGCGACCTTCCTGGCCTTGCCGCTGGCGGGGCTGTCGATCCCGCGCTTCCTGGCTCGCGGCTGGCCGCTGCTGCTCGCGGCGCTCTTCGGGGCATGGGGCACCGCACTGGTGGGCAACGATTCCGGCGTGGTGCTTCTTGACCTGGGCATCTTCGACATCACCGAGGGTTCGCTGGCTGCCGGTGCCGCCACGGGCCTGCGGGCCTTCGCGATCGCCATCCCGGCGGTGCTGGTGCTGTTCACCACCGACCCCACGGACCTGGCCAACGCGCTGGCGCAGAAGGCGCGGCTTCCACACCGCTTCGTGCTCGGGGCGCTGGCGGGCATGCGCCTGCTGGGGTTGCTGATCGAGGAGTGGACCACGCTGGGCATGGCCCGGCGCGCCCGCGGCGTGGGCAGCCGGGGCTCGGCGGGGCAGCGGCTGCGCGCCAACCTGGGACAGGTCTTCGGGCTGCTGGTCCAGGCCATCCGCCGGGCCTCGCGGCTGGCGGTGACCATGGAAGCCAAGGGCTTCGGGACCAATGCCCGGACCTGGCTCCGGACCTCTGTCTACGGGCGGCGGGATGCAGCCATCGTCGCCGCCGGCCTGCTGCTGGGTGCCGCGGCCACCTGGGCTGCCCTCACTCTGGGAACCTGGAACCTGGTCTGGAGCTAGCCCGGCCAACGACACGACGGGTCCCTGCCCGGGTGCATCTTGCGATGGGCACGGGCAAGGCCCCGTTCGTTTCCCTGGGTGCTCCGGGCTACCCGGTGAAGCCCAGCGAGGCGATGGCCGGCAACGTGCCGGCCGCAAGGTTTTGCAGCACATAGCGTTCATGCTCCGGCATGGGGTCGGGCAGCTTGTCCAGATCGAACCAGGCAATGGCCCCGCACTTCTCCGGCTCCATGATGCTCGGTTCCCCGGCCCAGCGGGACACGGCAAAGAAGAAGTCCACGCGCTGGGCGCGCGGCGAATCCCCGCCGTTGGTGCGGTGCAAGGTGGCCAGCGGGAGCAGGTCCCGCGGATCCACCCGCAATCCCATTTCCTCGGCGGCCTCGCGCACCGCGGCGGCTTCCACCGATTCCCCCGCCTCGACATGGCCGGCCGCGGCGCAGGCCCAGTGCCCGTCCATGAAACCGGTGTTTTGGCGCAGCTGGAGCAGCACCCGGTTGCCGCGGCGCAGCACCACGTAGGCGGCGGGCACCAGCTGGAACAGCTCTTGCATGGGGGTTGTGCCTCGAATCTTAGGCGATGGCGTCGACCATCGCGGTGAGCTCGGCGTGCAGCCGGGCGTCGCGGGCAATGGCGGTGCCGTCGATGGAGTTCACCGGGGTTAGCAGCCGCACGCTGGAGACCAGCCAGAGGGCTTCGGCAGCCAGCAGGTCCTGCGGGGTCAGCGGCCCGTAGCCCAGTTCCCACCCGGCTTCCCGCGCGGCGGCAAAGATGGCGCCCTGGGTCGTGCCGGGAAGGATGCCGGTTTCCAGGGTCGGGGTGATCAGCCGCTTGGTGTCCCCGTCACGGTGCGCCATGAGCACCGTGGACGTCGGGCCCTCCAAGACGATTCCGTCGCTGGAAACGAAGATGACGTCATCGGCGCCCAGCTTCCTGGCATGGCGCAACGCTGCCATGTTCACCGCGTAGGACAGCGTCTTGGCGCCCATCAGCAGCCAGGGGGCGCGCTCGGCAACCCGCGAGTCGTAGCCGCGGTCCAGGAAGATCACCGAGACCCCGCTCTCGCGCTGCCGGCGTCCCAGCTCCGGGGCGGGGGAGACCATGACCCAGGACGTGCCGTGGCCGGTGCCCTCGGTGCCGCGGGTGGCCACGAGCTTCACGACGGCTTCCTCGCTGGGGGACTCGGCATCGTATGCTGCCACGGCGGTCTTGATCGCCGTGCGCCAGTCCTCCTCGTGCGGGATCAACAGGTCGCAGGTCGAGGCCGAGACGCGCATCCGTGCCAGGTGGGCGTCGAGCTTGCGCACGACCCCGCGGGAGTACAACGCGGATTCGAAGATCCCGTCCCCGCGCGTCACGCCCTGGTCGAGGACCGAGAGCTGTGCGGTTGCGGCATCGGCGACGCGGCCGGCGGGAAAATCGCTGTCAAGGAACACAAGTGCAGTCATGGCTACCAGATTACCGCCGCGAAAGTGGTTCTCCGGTGTGCGCCGTGCGGGCGGTAGTCTGGGGTATGGCTGGCAACCCGGCTCTGGCAAGGAGGGATCCATGGACGCAGGCAACGACGCACTGGAGATTGGTGCAGCCCTGTGGTCGATCGCCGTGGGCATCGAGCTGACCATCCGCATCACCATGGTGGGCATCGTTCCGGGCAACCGCCGGCCCACCACCGCGATGGCGTGGCTCCTGGCCATCTTCTTCCTGCCCGTGGCGGGCCTGCTGCTCTACCTGCTCTTTGCCAACATCAAGCTCTCCCGGCGCCGCATCGAACGCCAGCGCCGCGTCAACGCGTCGATCCTCGAAGCCACCCAGCACCTGAGCGGGGACACCTCGGCGCCCGATGCCCCGGACTGGGTGCTCTCGGCGGTACAGCTGAACCGGAGGCTGGGCGCGCTGCCGCTGCAGGCCGGCAACGCGGTGGAGTTCATCACCGGCTACAAGGAATCCCTCGATGAGATGCGACGGGAAATCGACAAGGCCCGGCACTACGTGCACGTGCAGTTCTACATCATCGGCGACGACGAGCAGTACGTCGCCCCGTTCCTCGAGGCCCTGGAACGGGCGGTGGCGCGCGGGGTCAAGGTGAGGGTGCTCTTTGACCACCTGGGCTCGTTGCGCGTCAAGGGCTACTTTTCCCTGGTGCGGCGGATGAGCGAGGCGGGCATCAAGTGGCGGCGGATGCTTCCGCTGGCGCCCTTCCAGCGCCGGTGGCGGCGCCCGGACTTGCGCAACCACCGCAAGATCGTGGTGGTGGACGGCCACGTGGCCTTCACCGGCAGCCAAAACCTCATTGAACCCGGATACAAGCGGACCAGCGCGCACAAGATCGGGCGGGAATGGGTCGAACTCATGGCCAAGATCCATGGCCCGCTGGTGACCAGCCTGGACGTGGTCTTCGCGACCGACTGGTCCCAGGAGTCCGACGAAGACCTGCTCAACGACCTGGCGGTGGTGGAAGAGGCGATGACCGAGGCGCCGAACGCCGGGGAGGACCTGGGGCAGGTGGTGCCCAGCGGACCGGGTTTCGAGTCGGAAAACAACCTGCGGCTGTTCAACACGCTGATCTATTCGGCCACCGAGCGCCTCTCCATCACCAGCCCCTACTTCGTTCCCGACGATTCGCTGCTCTATGCCATCACCACCGCCGCCCAGCGCGGGGTGGCGGTGGAACTCTTCGTCTGCGAGAAGGGCGACCAGGCCCTGGTGCAGCACGCCCAACAGTCCTACTACGAGGCCCTGCTGCGGGCGGGGGTGCGGATCTACCTCTACAAGGCCCCCGCGGTCCTGCATTCAAAGTGCATGGCGGTGGACGACGACGTGGTGGTCATGGGGTCCTCCAACATGGACATGCGTTCCTTCTCGCTGAACCTTGAGATCACCCTGATGCTCCTGGGCGCGGACCTGGTCGGGGAGCTGATGAAGGTTCAGGACATCTACCGGGCCAACTCGACCGAGCTCACCCTTGAGACGTGGAGCCGGCGCACCCCGGTGAACCGGTGGATCGACAACGTGGCCCGGCTGTCGGCCACCCTGCAGTAAGCCCGACGCCGCCGGAGAGATCAGGGGCCCGGGAACACGCTGCCCAGCGCGGAGAGGACGCCGAAGGCCTTGGTCCTGACTTCGTCCCATTCCTCCTGCGGCGACGAATCGGCGGTGATGGCACCGCCCACGCCCAGGGACAGGTTCCAGGTGCCGGGGGTAGCGGCGCTGCCCATGACCAGGGTGCGGATGACGACCGACAGGTCGGCGGCGCCGGTGGCGGAAAAATACCCCACGGCCCCGGAGTACAGCCCGCGGGCCCTGCCGTCCTCGAGCACATCCAGGATCTCCATGGTGGAGACCTTTGGCGCACCGGTCATGGACCCGGCGGGGAACGCCGCGGCAATGGCCTCGGCGCGCGGGGCCCCGGGACGCAACCTGGCGTCGATGGTCGAGACCATCTGGTGGACGCTCGCGTAGCTTTCGATGGCGCACAGTCGCGGCACCGAGAGGGTCGCGGGATCGGCGAAATGCGAGAGGTCGTTGCGCAACAGGTCCACGATCATGATGTTTTCGGCGCGGTCCTTGGGTGAGCTTTCCAGCTCGCGGACCAGTGCCAGGTCGGCCTCGGGCGAGTCACCGCGCGGCCTGGTGCCCTTGATGGGTTCGGCGCGCATCCAGCCATCGGAGCCGATCGACATGAAGCGCTCGGGGGAGGTGCTGGCCGCCGCCATGTCGCCAAAGCGCAGGTAGTGCGCGAACGGCGCGGGGTTTGCCGCACGCAGTCGCAGGTAGTTCTCCCACGGGTCGCAGGGCACCTCCTGAGCCTGCAGCGAGGTGGTGAGGCAGATTTCGTAGCTGTTGCCCAGGCGGATCTGTTCCTGTGCGGCACGGACCTTCTCCAGGTAGGCGGGGCGGTCGTCATGCGAGGTGAACGCGGGTGCCGGGACCAGGGGCGCGGGCACGGCGGCCGTGGTCGGCAGCTGTGGCAGCAGCTCCCGGACGCGGCCGAAGAAGCCCTCCGTGTCAGTCGCGGCCGTGGCCAGCAGGTGCACCGTGGAGGCGTGGTGGTCAACCACGATGACCTGGGACGGCCTGATCATGGCGGCGTCCGCCGGTCGAGAGGGTACCTGCGGGTCCACCGGGATGTCGCTTCCGCCGGTTTCCCGCTTGAGCTCGTACCCCAGGTAGCCCAGCCAGCCTGGAACGAAGGGAAGCTCGCCTTGCGCCGGCAGGAAGCCGGCGGCATCCCAGCTGCCGGCGAGCCAGTCGAAGAAGCCGCCCGCGAGCCTGGCCGTGGCGGTGCCCTCGCGCAGGATCCCCACCGCGCCGCGGTGTTCGTAGGTAGCGCATTGGTCGGTGGTGGCAGCGGCCATGATGGAGTATCGGTTACGTTGGCGCGGGTCGGCGAAGTGCAGGTTGCTGGATTCGAGCAGG
Organism: Paeniglutamicibacter sp. ORCA_105; assembly: GCF_045798545.1. Classification (NCBI taxonomy): domain Bacteria; kingdom Bacillati; phylum Actinomycetota; class Actinomycetes; order Micrococcales; family Micrococcaceae; genus Paeniglutamicibacter; species Paeniglutamicibacter sp. ORCA_105. The sequence continues at coordinate 79,004 of NZ_JBIXLM010000020.1, forward strand.
ACCGCGTGCCCGGCTTCGGCGTAGAGCGCTTCGAAGAGTGCGGCTGCGTCGGGCGCGCCCTGCAGTGCGATGTGCAACGGTGCTTGCGCAGCGGACTCGGTGCGTTCGGGGGAGAGGGCCGGGGCACACCGGGGCAGGGCCTTCAGCGCGCGCAGCACGTGGTCCGGGGCGCTTCCGTCGGCCCGGTTCTCCACGGTGACATCGGCGTGGTCGGGGACCGCATCGGCGGCGAGATACGCCTCTTCCTGGGCTGCCCAATGGTCCCAATGCGCGGCAAAGACCTCACCGTCGCGTTCCAGCGCCCTGACCTTGCGCGTGGCATCGGGAACCTGGACCCAGATCACTGCATCGAGCAGTTCGCGGGCAGCGGCACAGCCGGCACCCACGCCCTCGATGATCACGACGGGTGCGGGCGAGAGCGTGGTGCGCGGACCGGGGGTGCTTGCCGCCCAGTCCCAGCTGTTCCAGGCGGCGGCCTCGCCGCGCGACAGGGGTGCAAGGACCTGGGTGACATAGGCGTGGGTGCCGGCTTCCAGGCCGTCCCATCCGGGGTAGATGTCCTCGAGGTGGAAGAGTGCTACCTCGCGGTGGCGGCGCAGCGCGGTGGCTAGTTCCGCGGCAAGCGTGCTCTTTCCCGCGCCCGATCTTCCATCGATGCCAAGGACCAGTACGGGGCTAGTTGCCACGTTGGGGCATGATGTGTGCGCGCACGTAGTCGAGAACGCCCGGGATGGCGGCGTTGACCATTTGCCAGCACAGGCGGAAGTCCGCCGAGTCGCCAAACCACGGATCATAAATGCCCTGGCCTTCGACCGGGGCCGAGGCCAGGGTCGTGTCGAAGGAGCGCATCATGCGCAAGTCGGGCCGGGGCGCCGAGGATTCGGCAGGCAGCATCTTCGCCAGCGTCGCAAGGTGGTCCTGGTCCATGGCCAGCAGCAAGTCGGCACCGGTGATCATGGCGGGGTCCAGCACCCGTGCCACGTGCTCTTCGGCGTTGATGCCGTGGGACTGCAGGATGGCGGCGGCCCGCGGGTCGATCGCGTTCCCCGCCTCGCCGTCGCTGGTGCCGGCGGACTCGACCGAGACGTCGACGATTCCCGCATCGCCAAGCGCGGTGCGAATCATGTACTCGGCCATGGGGGAGCGGCAGATATTGCCCGTGGACACTGTGATTATCCGGAACATGGTTTTAGTCTAGGGCCCTGACGCACCTCGTGACAGGACCAAACACGGTTCGCCGCGATGGTTATCGGATTGTGGCCTTGGCTGGGCCTTCCGAGGGGCATGGGGCGGGGTTGCAGCGACTCAGTGGATGAAGACCAGCAGGGCCGCGACGAAGATGAAGAGCGTGCCGAAGACCAGATTCAGGATCCGCTGGCCACGCTCGGTGGCCGTGAAGCGGCTGAAGCTCTTGGCCGAGGCGGCGAAGAACAGCCACATCACCATGATGTCCACGGCCACGATGGTGCCGATGAAGACCAGGTACTGTGGCAGCGCGGGGGCATCGAGGCGAATGAACTGCGGTGTGAAGGCCAGGAAGAACACGATGGCCTTGGGGTTGAGCAGGTTGACCCACAGCCCGCGCCTGAACATCGAGAGTGCCGATTCCCGGCCCTTGACGTCAAGCTCCGCCGCATCCTGCGGCTTGGCCAGGATCAGCCGCACGCCCAGGTACACCAGGTAGGCGGCTCCGGCATAGCGGATGGCGGTGAAGGCGGCCGGGGAACGGGAGACCAGCAGCCCGACTCCGGCAGCGACCACGACCACGTGGACCAGCAGCGCCGCCTGCTGGCCCAGGATTCCCCACATGGAACGGCGGAACCCGGAGTTCAGCGAGTTGGTCATGGTGTTGATGGCCCCGGCGCCCGGGGTGAAACTGATCAGCGTCGAGGCGCCAAGAAGCGAAAGCCACAAGGAAAGAGTCACCGCTCAAGTTTAGGGCAGCTCCCCGACCCTCCCGTACCCGCGGTCACGCCGCTACCGGCGTGCCGGCAGGCGGTGCGAGGCCGCAACCTGCGCGTACCACTTGGCCGAGGCCTTGGGGATGCGCCGCTGGGTCGGGTAGTCCACACGCACGATCCCGAAGCGCTTGTCGTACCCGAAGGCCCACTCGAAATTGTCCATGAGCGACCACACCAGATACCCGCGCACGTCCGCGCCCTGCTCCATGGCCCGGTGCGTGGCGCGCAGGTGCGCGTCGATGAAGGCCAGCCGGTCCCCGGAATCATCGACAAAGCCCGATTCGTCGGCGACGTCGTCATAGGCGGCACCGTTCTCCGTGATCACCATGGGGATGCCGGCCGGGCCGGTGTAGTGCTCCTGCAAGCGCAGCAGCAGGCGCTCCAGTCCCTCGGGTTGGACCTCCCAGCCCATGGCCGTGCGTGGCAGGTCCCGCGAGGCGCGCCCCACCCGTTCGCTGCCCACCATCGGGGAGCGGCGGGGCAGGCCGCGATCCGAGGCGAACACCAGTGACTCATCGGGTGCGGTCGGCATCGTGGGCCCGGCCACCAGCTCGCCGTTGTAGTAGTTCACGCCCAGCACGTCGATGGGAGCGGCGATGACCTCCAGGTCGTTGCCGTGGATGTGCTGCTCCAGGCCTGCCCCGGCCATGTCCTCGAGCACATCCGGTGGGTATTGGCCGCGGAAGATCGGATCCAGGAAGATGCGGTTGAAGGCGCCGTCGATGCGCCGTGCGGCATCGACATCGGCCGGATCCTGCGGGTCGGCCGGATCTGCCACGGTGAAGTTCAGCGTGATCCCCAGCCGGTGGTCCTTGTCCGCCACTTCCCGCATGGCGCCGGTGGCCAGCCCGTGCCCCAGCAGCAGATGGTGAGCCGCTGCCACCGCCTCTTCCGGGCTCGTGTGCCCGGGGGCGTGCTCGCCGCCTGCATAGGAGAGGAAGGACGAGCACCACGGCTCGTTCAGCGTGGTCCAATCGGTGACTCGGTCCTTCAGGTGCTCGAACACCTCAAGCGCGTAGTCGGCAAAGCGGTAGGCGGTGTCGCGGTTGGCCCAGCCGCCGCGCTCCTGCAGCGCCTGCGGCAGGTCCCAGTGGTAGAGCGTGAGCCACGGGGCGATCCCGCGGCCCAGCAGCTCATCGACCAGGCGCGAGTAGAAGTCCAGCCCCTTGGGGTTCAGGGTCCGGTCCCCGGGCTTGATCCGCGCCCACGAGGTGGAGAACCTGTAGGTGTCCAGGCCCAGCTCGGCCATGAGCGCCACGTCCTGCGGCATCCGGTGGTAGTGGTCCGCGGCAACGGAACCGTCGTGCCCCTCGAAGACGGCGCCGGGCACCCGGCAAAATGCATCCCAGATGGAATCCTCGCGGCCCTCCTCGTGGGCGGCGCCCTCGATCTGGAAGGCCGCGGTGGCGGAGCCGAAGCGGAATCCGGGCGGAAACTCCAGGGTGCGTGTGGAATCGAATCCGGCGGCAAGTGGACGGGGCGTGCCCGTGGTGGGGAGTTCGGTCATGGCGGGGACTGGTCCTCAACGATCATGAACGCACCAGCGTTCGGCCGACGGTTGCCACGAGCCTAGTGCGAATCGCCACCGCGGGCCAGAGGCGGCGGGACCGGCCGGGGGAGGTGCCCTTCCCGGGACCTGTGCCCGTGCCGC
>NZ_JBIXLM010000021.1:0-74479 GCF_045798545.1 Paeniglutamicibacter sp. ORCA_105
CACGCCACCGGCGGGACAATCCCCCGCAATGTGACTCCTCGCTACACTGAAGGCATGGACCAGCACCCCGGCGCTGACGTATTCCCCGACCCCGACAGGGCCCCGGGCAAGGAACTCATGGGCCATTTTCGTCGGCTCGCCCGGTCCTCCCCCTGGCTGTGGAACACCCTCCAGATCCGGATCGGCGTCACGGACAAGGAACGGCATGCGCTGGCCTTTGCCGCCCCGAGCCTGCCCACCCACCTCACGGTGTTGATCAGGCGCCCGGACGCCATCCGTGTCGAGGACGAGGACGGTGCGGTGCTCTTCCGCACCGAGCACATCTATGATTCGCGCGATGCCGGATTCGTGGCGGCCACCCGCAAAAGCTGGTTGTTGCCGCCACAACTATTGGCCCCGGTGTACGGGGACGACGGCCTGGTCTCCCGGCGGCCCGAGGCCGCCTATGGCAACGCGTTAATGCCGGTGGGCCTGTGGAGTGCGTTCCTGGATCCGGTGGAAATCGCCGGCTTCGCACCGGGCCCTGCCGACATGGCCTTCCCCCATCCCAGCACCATCCACTCGCTGCGGGTGTTCGAGGACGAATCGGGCCGCGAATGCCTTGAGGCGGAACTCTCCCGCGGCCATTCCTACGCCCCAGTCATCGACGATGCGCCGCTGCTGGGCACTGGCCTCACGCTGATCCGCCTCGACCGGGCCACCGGCGTCTGCGTGCTGCGCCGGGTGCTCGACGGTCCTGAGTCCGGGCTCGAACACCGGGTGGCCATCACCGCCGTGGACGAATACATGATCGACGGGCTTTTCACCCAGCCGCGGGCCTCGCTCAGCGACGTGCGGCATGCACCGCTGTGGCCGATCCCGGGGCTGGCCGACACCCCCGGGCCGCAGGCTCCGGGCAGCGCGCGGCACCGGGGCGGGCCAGCGGCCTAGGACCGCGTGCCCGCCCCGACGTAACGCCCCCCTAGTGGTTCCGGTCCTCGAGCAGTTCGGTGACCAATGCCGCGATCTCGGAGCGTTCGGAGCGGGTCAGCGTGACGTGCCCGAAGAGGTGGTGTCCCTTGAGCTGCTCGACCACCGCGGCGACGCCGTCGTGGCGGCCCACCCGCAGGTTGTCGCGCTGGGCCACATCGTGGGTGAGGATCACCTTCGAGTTCTGGCCGATGCGCGAAAGCACCGTGAGCAGTACGTTGCGTTCCAGGGACTGGGCCTCGTCAACGATCACGAAGGCGTCATGCAGCGAGCGCCCGCGGATGTGGGTCAGCGGCAGGACCTCGAGCATGCCACGGCTCATGACCTCGTCGATGGCGTTCTTGGAGACCACCGCACCCAAGGTGTCGAACACGGCCTGCGCCCAGGGGTTCATCTTCTCGGCCTCGGCGCCGGGCAGGTAGCCCAGTTCCTGCCCGCCAACGGCATAGAGCGGGCGGAAGACCATGATCTTGCGGTGCTCGCGGCGTTCCATGACCGCTTCGAGTCCGGCGCACAGTGCGAGCGCCGACTTGCCGGTGCCCGCCCGCCCGCCAAGCGAGACGATGCCGATTTCCTTGTCCAGCAGCAGGTCCAGGGCCAGGCGCTGTTCCGCGGAACGCCCACGCAGCCCGAAGGCCTCGCGGTCTCCGCGCACCAGGCGCACCAGGTGGTTGCGGTCGACCCTGCCCAGGGCCGAGCCGCGCGGAGAGTGCAGGATCAGCCCGGTGTTCACCGGCTGCTCGGCGGCTTCCTCAAGCTCAAGGGATTCATCGGAGTAGAGCGCGGACATGTCCTCCTGGCTCACGTCCATCTCGTGCACGCCGGTCCAGCCGGAGTCGGCAATGAGCTCGTTGCGGTATTCCTCGGCGGTCAGGCCCATGGCCGAGGCCTTGATGCGCATGGGCATGTCCTTGGACACCAGGGTGACGTCGATGCCCTGATCGAGCAATGACTTCGCAACGGCCAGGATGCGCGTGTCGTTGTCCGAGTTGCGGAAGCCCACGGGCAGGACCTCGGACGCAATGTGGTTCAGTTCGACCCGCAGGGTTCCACCCTGCTTGCCCACTCCCATGTCGTTGGCCAACCCGCCGTGCTTGCGGCCCAGGTCCTCCAGGGTCCGCAGGGCCTCGCGGGCAAAGAAGCCGAGCGTGGGATCGTTGCGCTTGTGCTCGAGCTCGCTGATCACCGTCAGGGGCAGGACCACATGGTGTTCGGCAAAGCGCAACATTGCGTGTGGATCGGCGATCAACACCGAGGTATCCAGGACGAAGGTCCGGGTGCCTACCGCCGCTGCCACCTCGGTGGCTGTCGCGTCCGAGACGACGGGTGCGGTTGATGGGTTTTCCAGGTTCGCTGCCAAGTTTCGCTCCTCGCGGGGAGTTGCTCCCCCCGTTCGCCGGGCGATGACGGCTTCATCACCCGTTAAGCCCAAACCTACGCCGAAAACTTCGGCCGTACCTAGGGTTTGGACTGTGCCGCGGTGAAGAGAAGATGAAGATTTGGCATCGCCCGGATGTCACCGCGGGACGCGCCCCGGCAACAACGGATCAGGAACCGAAGCGGCGCTGCCTGTCGGCGAAGTCGCGCAGTGCGCGCAGGAAGTCCACGCGCCTGAAATCCGGCCACAGCGCCTCACAGAAGTAGAACTCGCTGTAGGCACTCTGCCAGGTCAGGAACCCTGACAGGCGCTGTTCGCCGGAGGTGCGGATGACCAGGTCCGGGTCCGGTTGTCCCTTGGTGTACAGATGGGTGGCCAGCTGGTCGGGATCCAGGTCCGCGGCGATCTGCGCGGCGTCCAGCCCGTTGGCATGGCCTTGGAGCAGGAGCGCCTTGACGGCATCGACGATCTCCTGCCGGCCACCGTAACCGACGGCGACGTTGACGTGGATCCCGGTGACACCGGCCGTGGAGGCTTCCAGCTCGCGCAGCTTGTTGGCCAGGTAGTCCGGCAGCAGGTCCAGCGCGCCCACCGGCTTCACGCGAACGGTCTTGGTCTCGCCCAACCGGTCCAGGGTGTTGGCAATGATGCCCATCAGGGCATCGAGTTCATCGCTGGAGCGGCTCATGTTGTCGGTGGAAAGCATGTAGAGCGTGACCAGGTTGATGTCCAGCTCCTGGCACCAGCCCAGGAATTCCAGGATCTTGTCCGCGCCGGCCTGGTGGCCGCTGGCAGTGGTTTGTCCCGACAGCTTGGCCCAGCGCCGGTTCCCGTCCACGAGCACGCCAATATGTGCCGGCAGTTTTTCCGGGGTCAACGTACCCCGCAACTGCCGCTCATAGAGCCGGTAGACGAATCCCGGAAGTTCCACGGCGATACTCCTGCTTAAAAATAGGGGGCCAACATGCGACCGCCCTCGGGCCGCGTGCTTGGCTTAACGCTACCGGGTTCCGTCCCCGGTGGTGCGCCAAGACGCGGGCATAGCGCGGTGCAATACCCCATACAACGACCCTTGTCCTCGGCGATCCCCCCGTTTTTCTCGGCATTCCGGCCACCGCTGCCGCCTTGGCCTCGATCCACAGATGGTGATCACGGCTGGGGCCGGGGGGATATACCGGCAATGCCCGTCTTGTCAGCAGAACAGGGCTAGTCACAAGCACTATTCGTTTCTGCCACGAAGGGCAGGACGCCCCGGCGAGCGCTGCGCCCGCCGGGGCGTCTGGTGAGGATGTTGATTAGTTCTTCTGCAGTTTTACCGTAGTCGTGGTTCCAAATGCGCTGAACTTGTAGACGATGGCGTCTCCAGCATGCCTGGACTCTTGTCGTCAGTTGATGCCAGGATCGCGGAATCAGTCGCCGCAGCATCCCGCTGTGAAGTCCACATGTACGACTCATTCGCTTCGGTCGGATCCTCGAAGGTTCTCATCCAATAGGTTTACGTCGCATCGCCGCCGTCGTCCCCAAAGCTACCGTCCGGTAGTTTAGGCTGGGGTCATGAGCCAAGCATCCGGGACCCCGTCACATCCAACGGTTCCGGCGCACCCGGCCAAGCCGTTGCTGCGCGGCTGGATCCATACAGTCACCGCACCCCTGGCCCTGGTCGCCGGCATCGTGCTGATCGTTATGGCCCCTGCGGGCGCCGGCAAGATCACCAGTGCCGTGTTCGCGTTCACCGGGGTCCTGCTCTTCACGGTTTCAGCTTTCTACCATCGCGGAAATTGGTCGCCGACCACCACTCGCGTGCTCAAGCGGATCGACCACACCAACATCATGCTGCTGATCGCCGGCTCCTACACGCCGCTGGCATGGGCCCTGCTTCCGGCCAGGTCGGCCACCATCCTGCTGGTCTCGATCTGGATCGGGGCCCTTGCAGGGGTTGGCTTCCGGGTGTTCTACACCGACGCACCGCGTTGGCTCTACACACCTGTCTACGTGTTGCTCGGCCTGGCATCCCTGCTGTTCATCGGGGAATTCTTCGCCGCCAGCCCGGCCGCGACAATCCTCATTTGCGCCGGCGGCGCCTTCTACATTGCCGGCGCGGTGTTCTACGCGTTGAAGGCCCCGAACCCCATTCCGGAAATCCTGGGATTCCACGAGCTGTTCCATGCATTCACGCTGATCGGTTTCTCCTGCCATTTCTCTGCCATTGCCATCGCGGTGCTCGGCACCACCTAGTTCCCCGGTCCGCTCACCGAAAGTCCCGGTGCGATGAGCGCGGCCAGCGCCGGCAGGTCACCGACCGGTGCGTGGCAAACACCTCCGCGGCACACATAGAGCCGCAGTTGCCCCTCGGGTCCCGCCGGGTAGACAGTGTCCAAAGTGTCCGCTTCGCCGGTCGGGCCGAGTTGGGCCACTGCCGCCAATGCGCCGAGGCGCACCGCTTCCCGGCGTTCGGTTTCAGTTCCTCCGGCCACGACCAGCTCCGTAGTGGAACCGTGGACGAATCGGGCAGCCACTCCCAGGGCGCTCCCGGTGCCATGGGGTGCGCGGTCGGCAAGCGCCGGCACGAATCCCAGCAACATGCGCACCAGCCCGAGGTCCGCCTCGCTGCGTTCGAACGCCGCCTCGGGGGCGTCCCCTCCCATGTCCAGCTGCCTTCGCCCGGCCCGGTTCAGCAGCGCGGCGGCCAGCAGCGAGGTCGCCGACGGCACCGCGTCATCCAGTGCCTCGGCGCTGCCCACTCCCCCGCGCATGGCCTGGACCCTGGGGTCGTTCGCTGCGCTGTCCAGTGGCATTCCCCCGTCAAGGAAAAGATCCAGGGCCGCGCTGAGCACTTCGTCGGCCCTGGCGAACCAGACCTGGTCCCCCGAGGCGGTACCGAGCTGCTGGAATCCCAGTGCCACGCCCGCATAGTCCTCAAGCACCGCGGAGATGGATGTGCTGGCCCGGCCCTGGTGGCTGATGCGGTGGAGCATTGCCCCGGCGCCACCGCTCGCCGTCACCCAGTGCACCCGGTACAGGTATTCGGCCGTCTTCGTGGCGAGGTCAAGCATGCGCGGTTCGCGCAACAGCACCGCTGCCTCGGCCAGCGAGGCAATGGCCAGGCCGTTCCACCCGGCGACGACCTTTTCGTCGCGGCCCGGCTGCACCCGCGTCGCACGCTCGGCGGCCAGTTTCCCCAGGGCATCTGCGAGCCCCGGCCATTCGGCGAGCGTCGGGGTGCGGGACAGCGCAACGGTCATCGGCACGTCCCGCGGTAGGAAATCACCCTGCCCGGCGCCTTCGCCCGGCAGCGGTGCGCCTGCCCACAATTGCTGGAAAACATTGCCGGAGGCCGGAAGCCCTTCCGTTCCCTGTTCTCCCAGGATCCTAGCGACCTCGCCCCGGCTAAAGGTGTAGGTGGCGCCCTCGTGGTGGGATCCGTCCGGCATGACGGTGTCGGCGTCAAGGGATGAGGCGAATCCCCCGCCGGGAAGCTGCATGTCTTCCTCCAGCCACTTGTGGATGCCGCGGGCGGATACGCGGCAGAGTTCGGCGACGTCCGCATCGGGCAACTGCACCGCCGCGCGGGCATACAGTCCCAGCAGCTGTGCGTTGTCGTAGAGCATCTTTTCAAAGTGCGGGATCTTCCACCCCGGATCCACGCAATAACGCGCAAAGCCGCCGCCCACGTGGTCGGCCAGTGCACTGCAGGCCATGATCCGCAGCGTCTCCGATGCCAGCGCGGTGGCCTGCGACGCCTCGGGCCCCGAGCCCAGCAGCGAAGCCCGCAGAAGGAAGTCCAACACGGAACTCGGCGGGAATTTGGGCGCCGGTGAAAAGCCTCCGGTGGGATCCTCCATGGCCGCCAACTTTCGCACGGCGGTGCCGATCAACTCGGCCAGCACCGGTTCATTGCCGGCAGTGGGCAGCGGCAGGGCCCGGGAGAACATCTTGGCCTGTCCGCCGGCGACCGAACCCAGGTGGTCGGCGAGCGTCGCTGCCTGCAGTTCCAAGGCGTCTCGGCGGTTGTCCCAGGCGTCGGTGACCGCTTCGAGCACCTGCATGAAGGCGGGCATGCCCGGCCGGGGCACCGGCGGGAAATAGGTCCCGGCATGGATGGCGCGGCCGTCGGGGAGCGTGAATACGCTCATGGGCCAGCCACCGGCACCGGTGAGCGTTTGGGTTGCGGCCATGTAGGCACTGTCGACGGCAGGATGTTCCTCGCGGTCGACCTTGATCGGCACGAAGTGTTCGTTGAGGTAGGCGGCGATCCCGGGGTCGTCGAAGGATTCGCGGGCCATCACGTGGCACCAGTGGCAGGCGGCGTATCCGATGGACAGGAAGACCGGGACGTCGCGGGACGCGGCCTCGGCGAATGCCTCGTCCCCGTAGGGCCACCAGTCCACCTGCTGGTGGGCATGCTGCCTTAGGTAAGCGGAGGCGCTCGAGGCGATTCGTTGTCCCATGTTTCCAGTCTCCCCCACGAGCGTCCTTCATGGCAGAGACCGGGAAATCGAGCGCAGGCCAATCCCGACGACCGTCGTACCTGGAGGTTCCAAGCCGGAGACATATGGAGCGTAGACATCGAGCTGGTTGCCAAGTGGTTCGCTTCGTTGGACGCCTGCAGCAGCCGGCTTCAGCTGTCCCGGCCCCGCAATGCCGCATACCCGGCACCGAGGAACACCGCCGTCCAGGCCGCCAGCACGGCAACCGCGGTGACCGGGCCGTAGGGTTGTTCCGCTGCGGTGCCCAGCACCGCCGCGGCATTGGTCGGAAGGTAGGAGGCGGCTTCCTGCACCGTCTCCGCGGCGAACAGCGGCAGGATCTGCGGCAGCCCGAAGAGCAGCACGAACGCCGCGGTCACGGCCCCGGCGCTGCTGCGCAGCACCGATCCGACGCCCAGCATCATCATGGCCAGCAGCCCCAGGTAGGTGCCGGCGCCGAGCATGGCCGTGGCCAGCTTGCCGGGCGTGAACTCGCCGTAGGATCCCGCGGCCGGTGCCGCCACCAGAGTGCCGACCCCCACCAGGACGGCCCCTGAAACGAATCCGACTGCACCCAGCACCGCGGCCTTGGATCCCAGGAACCTCAAGCGCACCGGGACCGCCTGCAGGGAGGTGGTGATGGTGCCGGAACCGTACTCGGAGGTGATGGACAGCGCCGCAAGAACGGCAATGAACAGCTGGGACAGCTGCAATGACACGAAGGCGATGAAGGGGGCCGGCATCGTCGTGTCGTAGCCGTTCTCCCCGCTGGCCTGCGCCGAGGCGCCCAGCAGCCAGGCCAGGCCGACCTGCCCGAGAAGCGCCAGCGACAGGATGATCCAGGTGGAGCGCAGGGCGGCCAGCTTGGTGGCCTCAAAGGCCACGGCCCGGCGGGCGCGCCCGCGGCGGATGGCGGCGAGTGGGGTTCCCTGGATGGCGCTCATGATGCTGTCCTTTCATTTTCGGTTGGCACGTATTCGAGGCTGGATGAGGTCAATTCGGCGTAGGCCTGTTCCAGCGAGGCCTTGCGCAGGCTCAGTTCGTTGATCCTCAGGCCCAGCCCGTGGGCAATTCCCCCGACATCCTCCAGCGAGGTGCCGGTGACCCGCAGCGTCCCGGAGTCCGTCAAGGTGACAGGGCACCCGGCGCGGGACAGCGCCTCGGCGAGCAGCGCGGCATCGGGGGTGGCGACGGTGATGGAGTTCAGCGCGCTTTCGGCGATGACGTTGTCGATGGAATCATCCACGATCAGCCTGCCCCGGCCGATGACCACCAGGCGGTCGGCCGTGGACTGCATCTCGCTCATCAGGTGGCTGGAGACGAACACCGTCGCCCCGGCGGCTGCCTTGGTGCGCATGAGCTCTCGGATCCACACCACCCCGTCGGCGTCCAGCCCGTTGACCGGCTCGTCGAAGATGAGCACCTGGGGGTCCCCCAGCAGCGCACCGGCAATGCCCAGGCGTTGGCGCATGCCCAGCGAAAAGGTGCCGATGCGCCTGGTCCCGGCTTCGGCGAGCCCGACCTCCTCCAGCACCGTCCCCACCCGGCGGGCGGGGATGGAGTTGCTGCGGGCCAGGCCCAGCAGGTGGGATGCGGCGCGCTGCCCCGGGTGCCCGATGCGCGAGTCGACCACGGCCCCCACGGTGCGCAGCGGGGTGTGGAGGGCTGCATAGGGTTTCCCGTCGATCAGCGCGGCCCCGGAGTCGGGGGTGTCGAGCCCCAGCAGCATGCGCATGGTGGTGGTCTTCCCTGCCCCGTTGGGACCCAGGAAGCCGGTGACTTTCCCCGTTTCGACGGCCACCGACAGCCCGTCCACCGCCCGCTTTCGTCCAAAGTCCTTGGTGAGTTCCTCAAGCACGATCATGGTCCTGCTCCTTGCCCGGTTGGTGTTTCTTCCTTGCCTTCAACGCTAGGTTCGGTCCCGGGCCCACCGACACCGGCGTTCGTCGGTTCTTCGGCGGCGAACACCCCTGACTTTCGTCGGTGTTCCGGCGGGCGGCGGCTCGGTAGCATGGGGTGAATGAGGATCCGTTCCGGAGCCCGTTTCCGTCCGCAGCAGGCCGGCTGGGCCGTCGTGCTGTTGCTGGCCGCGCTCGTGATGCCGGCCCTGGGCCAGGGCAATGCCCTGGCCGCGGCACTGGCGGTGGTTGCCGCCTATCTGGCCGGGCGCAGGCTGGATTCCCTCGCCGCTTCGGTGTCCATGTTGGGGGCAGGGATCCTGGTCGCGGGTGCGCTGCGGCTGGCCGCCGATCCTTCCGGGGCCGCCTCGAGGTGGCTGTTGGACGTGCTGCTGGTCTTTGCTGCGGTGGTGCTGCCCTGGTGGTGGGGCCGCTACCGGATGCTGCGCACCGCCCACCGCCGGCGCGAACACGAGGTCGTTGCCGCCAACGCCAGGCTGCTCGAGCGCACCCGCATTGCCCAGGACATGCACGATGAGCTCGGGCACGAGCTGGCGCTCATTGCCCTGGGCGCCGGCGCCCTGGAGGTCGACGCAAACTCCACGGAGCAGGGACGCCGCGCGGCGGCCGACATCCGCGAGCGAGCCGCCCAGGCAATCGATTCGCTGCACGCGATCGTGGCGATGTTGCGCCAGGACACGTCCAACGGCGCTGCCCCGCTGGTACCTGCCGGCGAATCGATCCAGGCACTGGTTGCCCGGGTGCGAACCACCGGGCTTCAGGCGGACCTCGAACAGGTGTCGGCCCCGCCCGGAACCCCGGATCCTCCACGGGCGGTGCAGGCCGCCATGCACCGGGTGGTCCAGGAGGGGCTGACCAACGCGGCCAGGCATGCCCCCGGCACCGAGGTGCACATCGGGATCGACGAAGGCAGGGACCCGGTGACCATCACGATCGAAAACCGACGCACCTCACCGGCCCCGGTCGTGGGCACCGGCGGTTCCGGGCTCGCAGGGGTCGCCGAACGGCTGCGCATGCTCGGCGGCACCTTGGAGGCCGGAATGCACGGGCAGGATTTCCGCCTGGTCGCACGCATCCCCCGGGCATCCCTGCTTCCCGAACCCGGGCCCGGCACGCTGGCGGCCGCTCCTGCTCCGGTGGACGGGTCGGTGGCCACGGCGCTTGCGGATGTCCGTCGCACCACGCGCTCGCGGCAATGGGCCACCGCGTTGCTGCCGCTGGGGCTGGCGGTGCTGTTGGCCGGCATCCTGGTGACGGTGCAGGTGCTCACGGTGGTGGACAACGCCCTGGCGCCGTCCGCCTACGCGCAGCTGCGGGTGGGGCAGGCCCGCGCAGAGATCGTGCCGTTGCTGCCCGCCGGCGGCCTGGACGGCCCCACCCCGATGATTGCCGAGACCCCGGCACCAGGGAACACTTCATGCATCTACTACCAGGCACGCAACGGCTTCCTGGATTTCAGCACCGACATGTACAGGCTGTGTTTCGGCCGCGGGGTGCTCGTGTCCAAGGACCATCTGTTGCCGCGAAACGAAGGATGACCCCTGTGCCCCTGCCCGAAGTTCCACGACCCGCCTCCGGCCCCGGGGACAGGCCCATCACGGTGTTGTTGGCCGATGACGAGGCGCTGGTCCGCGCCGGGGTCCGGGCGATCCTGTCCTCGGATCCGGGCATCGAGGTAGTGGCCGAGGCGGCCGACGGGCGCGAGGCCCTGGAACTTGCCGCCAGGTTCCGGCCTTCGGTGGCGCTGCTGGATATCCGCATGCCGGTGCTTGACGGGCTCGCCGCTGCCCGCGAACTGGCCGTGCGCTTGCCCGGCACCGCCGTCGCCATGCTCACGGTCTTCGGCGAGGACGAGTACATCGACGCTGCGCTGAAGCTGGGGGCCAGCGGCTTTTTGCTCAAGGCCTCTGCGCCGCAGGAGCTGATTGCCGGGGTCAAGGCGGTTGCCTCGGGCGCCGCCTATCTTTCACCGCGCGTGGCACGGCGGGTGGTGGACCGGCTGCGCGCGGTCGACGTCGGTGCCCCCCAGGTGGCCCGCGCGGCCGTGGCGCAGCTAAGCGGCAGGGAAACCGATGTGCTCGTCCTGCTGGGGGCCGGCTGTTCAAATGCCCAGATCGGTGCTCGGCTGCACCTGACCGAGGGCACCGTCAAGGGGCACGTCTCGGCAATCCTGCTCAAGCTGGCGGCCGGGAACCGGGTGCAGGCCGCGGTGTTGGCGCACCAGGCCGGGTTGGTTCCGCCCGGTTCCTGAACCCAAGGGCCGCGGTCACTGCAAGGCCCCCGTGAAGAGATCTACACGGGGGCCTTGCAGGATGATGGTGAGCCTAACGCGCGGGTGTGTCCCCCGGCTCGTCGGGCTGGATGTCCTTGCCCTTTTCCACCAGCTCCTGCTGGCGGGCTTGGGCCTCGCCCTGGTAACGGACCCGGCGGATGCGGCGGGTCATGTCACGGATCAGGAAGATGGTCACAATGACGAGCGCCGCGGTGGCCACAAAACCCACGAAACCCGGGCCAATGGATTGTGCCGCGTCGCCGACGGGCGCGCCGGGAACCGGCGAAGGACTAACTGATGCTGCGTACAGCAGGAACGAATACACGCGCGGGGCTCTTTCTGAAAAAGTTGGCGGCCGGTTTCACCGGCACGTTACCTATCTTAGACCGGCAAACAGGTCGGTCTCTGGGAGTGTGGTGGGAACCGAGGATTCGATCAGGGTGAAGTCCTCCCACGGCCATGACTTGGCGTAGATCGCCTCGGGCACGGCAAAGAAGAAACCTGTCGGATCGATCTGGGTCCGGTGGGCCAGCAGCGCCCGGTCGCGGTGCTTGAAGAAGACGGCGCAGTGGATCTGCGTGGTGGTCTCGTGCGGCGAGACCCAACCGAAGAGCTGCTCGTCAGGGTGTTGCTCCCAGGCGGCAATGCGCTCGGCATACGGCGACTCGATGCCGGCGTCGACCATGGCGTAGTGCAGTGTCTTGAAACGCTCGGGCGCGAAGGCGCGGTCGTAGTACAGCTTGGAGGTTTCCCAGGGCTCGCCGAGTTCCGGGGAGCTGTCGGCCTTGGCCGCTTCCTTAAAGGCGTGCACGGCGACCTTGTGCGCCTGGATGTGGTCCGGGTGCGGGTAGCCGCCGTTTTCGTCGTACGCGATGATCACGTGGGGCTTGAAGTCGCGGATCAACTTGATCAGCGGGGCTGCGGCCCGGTCCAGCGGCTGCAGGGCGAAGGCGCCGAAAGGAAGTTCCGGCAGCGGGTCGCCCTCGGGCAGGCCGGAATCAACGAAGCCCAGCCAGCGGTGCTCGATGCCCAGCACCGCGGCGGCCTCGGCCATTTCCGTGCGCCGCACCCCGGCCAGGTCCCGGTGCGCGTGGGCAAGTTCGCCAACGGCCGCGTTGAGGATGTCTCCGCGTTCCCCCCCGGTGCAGGTTGCCACCATCACCGAAGCGCCGGCCGCAATGTACGCGGCCATCGTGGCCGAGCCCTTCGATGATTCGTCGTCGGGGTGTGCATGGACCGCCAGCAAACGCAGGCCCGTTGAATCAGCGATGTGCTCCACGTTTCGTTCTTCCACCTAGGTAGCTCCAACTTCTCATGCTCGGTGAAGGGTTCCCCTTGCCAAGGCTTAGACTGGTAGGGATGATTTCCCGGCCGCGACGCCCACGAGTCGAAAGAGGCGCCAATGTCCAGCTTAACTAATAGGTACGGTTCGCCCAAGCGGGCCCTTCCCAAAAAGACCCGCAAGACGTTGATCATCGGATCCCTGGGCGTTGGCATGCTGGCTGCACTCTACTTGGCCACGGCAACTCATTCGAACGTGCAGTTCAAGGACAATTCGTTCATCGTCCGCTCCCCCACGATGGCCACCGCGATTGTGGACATTTCCAAGGAGGCCAGCGCGACCGTGCAGTGCGAGGTGCGCGCCATGAGCGATTCCTACGCCATTGTCGGATGGAAGACGCTGACCGTGGGACCCACCGAGGGCCAGGGCATGACCACCACGCGCTTTGATGTCGATCTGCGCACCGAATCGTTGGCGACCACCGCCGGCATCGAGGAATGCAGAGTCCTCAAGACCTCCTAGATTCCACACGCCCCGAGCGTCTCGGCCATTGTGAAGTCTCCGAGACGCGCCGATACGCCAAAAGCTCAAACCTTGGGCAATTAGCCAAATGACGGCTAATATCTTTCTAATACGTTAATGCCCCGCTACAGAACGTGACGGACAAAGTTCTTCACCCACTGTGCGGGGTCTTTGCTTGCAAGATGTTCGTCGCATCATCGGGCGGGACCATCTCGGCCTGTTGTTCCCCTGGGGAGTAGCGGCCCTGATTACACAAGGAGTACCACGTGACCACGACCAATCATGAACCAGTAATCTGGCTGACCCAAGAGGCGTTTGACCGCCTGACCGTCGAGCTTGAGCACCTCGCTGGGCCGGGCCGCGCGGAAATCGTGGACCGCATTGAACAGGCACGTTCCGAGGGCGACCTCAAGGAAAATGGCGGCTACCACGCAGCCAAGGAAGAACAGGGCAAGGCCGAGGCACGCATCGCGTACCTCAAGGACCTTTTGCGCCGAGCCCACGTGGGCGAGGCACCTGCCGATGACGGAGTCGTCGAGCCGGGCATGCTGGTTCAGGCCATCATCGCGGGCGACAAGACCACCTTCCTGTTTGGCAGCCGCGAGGTTGCCGGGGACACCGACCTGGAGGTCTACTCCGAGCGGTCCCCGATTGGTGCCGCAGTGCACGGCGCAAAGTCCGGTGACACGATTAGCTACACCGCACCCAACGGCAAGGAAATCACCGTCGAAATCGTTTCCTGCAAGCCGTACAGCGCATAGTTCCCTTCACCCGCGCCTTGGCGTGATCGGTGGCCCGGTGGCCGCCAATGCTTCACCCGTTTGGATGCCCATTTCCCCCTCGGGGGCGATGGCCCGGCGGGTTGCAGCATTGGCGGCCATCGGCTTTTGGCCAGTGTTTCCCGTTCGCCCGGGCAAAGGCAAGGCCCCCTTGTTCCATCCACCGCGCCGGTGGATGGAACAAGGGGGCCTTGATGCGGGATGCGGAGCTAGCCGATGATCATCGGCTGGAAGCCCTCGGCCCGCAAGTTGTTCAGCACGTATTCCGAATGCGCGTGCCCCTTCGTTTCCATGTCGATGGTGATCGCCACGTCGCCCATGGACAGCGAACCCCCAACGCGGGTGTGGTCCAGTCGGGTGACGTTGGCATCGGATTCGGCGATAACGCGGGAGATCGTTGCGAGCTCACCGGGACGGTCGTCCAGCATCATCCGCACGGTGAGGTAGCGTCCCGCCGCGGAAAGGCCGCGTTGGATGACCTTGAGCATCAGCAACGGGTCGATGTTGCCGCCGGAGAGGATCACCGCGGTCTTCGTTGGCTTCAGCCCCAGCTCCTCCAACTTCCCTTCCAGCAGCGCCGCCACGCCCACCGCACCGGCCGGCTCGACGACCAGCTTTGAGCGTTCCATGAGGAACACCAGGGCGCGCGCCAGCGCGTCCTCGGAGACTGTGACGACCTCGTCGACGAGTTCACGGATGATCTGGAAGGGAAGTTGGCCGGGTCGTCCCACGGCAATTCCGTCGGCAATGGTGCGCACGGTGTCCAACGGGACCAGCGCGTCGGCGGCCAGCGAGGGCGGATAGGCGGCGGCGTTCTCGGCCTGCACGCCGATGATCTTGATGTCGCGCCCCAGCTCCTTGGCGCGTGACTTGATGGCCACCGCGACCCCGGCAAGAAGTCCCCCGCCGCCCACGCCCATCAACACGGTGTCGACGTCTGGCAGCTGATCAAGGATTTCCAGGCCGATGGTTCCCTGGCCGGCAATGATGTCGGGGTTGTCGAAGGGGTGAACGAAGACGGCACCGGTCGCGGTGGCGTAGCGTTCGGCCTCGGCAAGCGCCTCGTCGACGTTGTGACCGTGCAGGATGACCTCGGCACCGTGGTCGCGAGTGGCGGTGAGCTTGGGCAGTGCCACTCCCAGCGGCATGTAGATGCGGGCCTTGATGCCGAGCCGGCGGGCTGCCTGGGCGACGCCCTGGGCGTGGTTTCCGGCAGAGGCCGCGACGACGCCGCGGGCACGTTCCTCCGCGGTCAGCTTCGCCATCCGGACGTAGGCGCCGCGGACCTTGAAGGACCCGGCACGTTGCAGGTTCTCACACTTGAGGTAGACCTCGGAGCCGATGTCCAGCGACAGTGCGCGCGAGTGCTCCATCGGGGTTTGGACGCTGACGCCCTCAAGCAGGGTCCGGGCCTCTTCGATGTCGGACAGGCTCACCGGGAGTGTGGTCTTCTGGATCATGGGAGCGGCTTTCTTCTGGGCGTGTATGGACACGCAAATGCAATCGGGTCGGGAAGTCTTTCGGGCCAGGACCTTGTGCCGGGCGACTTGGGCGGCGTGCGGGATCAGGAACCTGGGTCTGGTTCTTCTCCGTCAAGGTCTGCGGGAGCCGGTTCCGTGGTGCGGACCGGCTTGGTAATTCGGGATTCTCCCACAGCGGCCATGGCCGCTGTCTGGGGACCGAACGGGTTCTCGTGTTCCCAGCCCCGGTCGGCAATGTACTTGACCACGGTGTTGGCCACGGCCAGCACGGGAACGGCAAACAGGGCGCCGGCGATTCCGGCGACGATGGAACCTCCGGCCACGGCCATGACGACGGCCAGCGGGTGCAGGCTCACCGCCTTGCCCATGATCAGCGGCTGCAGGATGTGGGATTCGGCCTGCTGCACAAACAGCACGACCAGAAGCATGATCAGCGCGTTCACCGGGCCGTTGGCCACCAGTGCCAGCAGCACGGCAACCGCACCGGTGACCAGGGCACCCACGACCGGGATGAAGGACCCGATGAAGACGAGCACGCCCAGCGGCAGTGCCAGCGGCACCCCGAGGATCAGCGCGCCGACACCGATGCCCACTGCGTCGATGAAGGCGACGAAGAGCTGGACGCGCACGTACACGACCATCGAGGCCCAGCCCCGGCGGCCGGCTCCGTGGGCGGCCGCGCGGGCGCGGCGCGGCAGGATGTTCACGAAGAAGCGCCCGATCCGCTGCCCGTCGAGCAGCAGGAAAATCAGCGAGAAGAGCACCAACAGCACCCCGGTAATCAGGTGTCCCACCGTAGTGCCCCAAGACAGCGCGCCGGAAAGGATCGAGGAGGAATTGCTCCTGAGCTCGTTCAGGGCGTCCTGGACCAGCTGGTCGACATCCTGGTTGCTCAGGGCCAGCGGGCCGGTGGAGAGCCAATGCTGGATCTGGCCGATGCCGGTAAGGGCCTGGGACCACAGCGAGGCGAATCCAGTGGCCAGGCGCCGCCCGACGATCGACAGGCCGCCGACAACCAGGCCCAGGAACGCGATCATGGTCACCCCGACGGAAAGCCCCTTGGGGAAGCGCAGGGTGCGGTTCAGGAAGTTCACCACGGGGCTCAGCAGCCCCGCCAGCAGGGCCGCGATCATCAGCGGGATCAGCAGCAGGGACACATGGGACAGCAGCCAGACGGCGATGCCCACGGCGATCACGATGACGATCAGCCGCCAGGACCACGACGCCGCAATACGCACGCCGTAGGGCAGGTCATCGGCGTGGGCATGTTCGGCGTAGGAGAGTGCGCTGGCCTCATCGATCACGGGATCGGCGGCCAGGCGATGGCGCGTGGCCTGGGCACCCTGTTGCACAGCTTCGGTGGCGTCGGCCAGGCGCTTGAAGACACGCGACAGCTTCATGCCGCTCCCCCGCGGGAACCGGACCGGGGCTTCGCGTCCAAGCGCGCATGCCTTCCGGTCAAATCCATGCTGCCTGAAAATGCCATGAACATACGTTATCCCTTGAAAGTTGCCTGCGCTGAATAGATGACGCACATATTGCAGAAAAACCGCGAGGCAGTACCCAAATTATAGGTACTGCCCCGCGGTCACTCAGCAGATTGACTAGTCGTCGCCACGCAAGATGGCCAGAATGCGCAGAATCTCAACATAGAGCCAGATGAGGGTCACGGTCAGGCCGAATGCAGCTGCCCACGCCATCTTGGCCGGTGCGCCCTGGCGCACGCCCTCACTGATGTTGGTGAAGTCCAATACCAGCGCGTAGGTGGCCAGCAGCACGGCTAGCACGCCGATGCCCAGGCCGAGCAGGCCGCTGCGCATGCCGAACATGCCGTCGATGACGCCGAACATCATCAGGCCGAAGTTAAGCAGCGAGAACAGGCCGTAGCCGATCATCGCAATCATGAACATGCGGGTCATCTTCGGGGTGGCACGGTACTTGCCGGAGCGGTACAGCATCAGGGTCACGCCGAAGACCGAGAAGGTCGCAAGCACGGCCTGGACGGCGATGCCGGGGTACATGTTCTCAAAGACGCCCGACAGGCCGCCGAGGAAGATGCCCTCGAAGCCCGCGTAGAGCATGATCAGGATCGGCGAAGGCTGGCGCTTGAAGGCATTAACCAACCCCAGGACCAGGCCGACAAGTGCGCCGACAAGCATGAGTCCCGGGAACTGCCAGCCAATTGCGGCACCGATGACGACAAGGCCCAGCGTCAGCATGGTCTTGTTGATGACATCGGCATAGGTCATGCGGCCGGTGTCCTGCGGCGATGCGGACGGCTGCGTGTACAGGTCCTGCAGGGCTTGAGCGCTCATCGGCTGAGCATAGGTCGTGGACGCGGCACCCGTTGCGCCGGCCGCACGGGTCTGCTCGCGGTAGTTCTTGGACTTGAAGACCGGGTTTCCGCCCAGGGCCATGGTGTTTCTCCTCCGTAGGGTTGTTAGTAAATAGCCTACGTTGGTAGAACGCTCGATGCAGACCAATAAATCCCCAAATCACCACCTTTTTGCCGGAAAACGAGTGGTTTCGGATTTTTGGCCCGGAAAGCGGCAGCTCAGTTCATGTGCGCCGCCGCAATCCGTTAACCAGACCGTTATCAAATCGGGCAATCAGGGGGAGCCCAGTCATAGGACTTCAACCTGTCATGGCACTACGATAAGCACACGTGAGTGACATGTATCACATGCGGGCCCGGCGCTGGTGGTCGCGGGGCGGATAGCGACGAGAGGGCTCGTAACGTGCTTCGTCAAGGCAACGCAGCGTTGACCCACTTGGTGGGGGTCGCCGGATTCATCGTCTTTTTTGCGTGGCTGGCCATCGGCTCCGCAGCGCCCGCGCTGGCACAGTACGCGGCCCAGCCCGCCGGTCACATCCAGGTGCCGCTGCAGCAACAGGAACTGACCATCCGCGGCACCCTCCGTGCCGCGTCGGAGCCGATCGCCGGCGTGCGCATCGTGGCCACCACCCCCGACGGATTCAGCGCCGAGGCGACCAGCGACGAGAATGGCCGCTGGGTCATCGTGGTTCCGGAAAAGGGAACCTACGAGGTCCTGCTGGATGTCGCCACGCTGCCGGCGGACAAGCCATTGGGCGAGGGCGAAGAGAATCCGCGCATCGTGGAGTTCGGCACCTCCTCGAACATGGGAGTCATTTTCAAGGTCGGTGAGAGCGCCGCGGTTGAAACCGCGAGCTTTGGTTCGATCTTGGCCGAGCGTGCCGTGGCCGGCCTGAGCTTCGGCTTGCTTCTGGCCCTGACCGCGGTCGGCTTGTCCCTGGTCTTCGGCACCACCGGCCTGACGAACTTTGCCCACGGCGAGATGGTCACCTTTGGTGCCGTCGCCACGTTCGCGCTCGCTGCGTGGGGGTTTCCGCTCTGGGCTGCGCTGGCGGTTGCCGTCCTGTTGGGCGGCGCGCTTGGTTGGGTACAGGATTGGGGCCTCTGGAAACCGCTGCGGCACCGCGGCTCGGCTCTGGTGCCCATGATGATCGTCTCCATCGGTCTTGCCCTGGCCATGCGGTACATCATCCTGTTCTTCTTTGGCGGAACCACCGAGCAGCTGCCCTCGGCGCAAAGCCCGATCGTTGAGGTGTTGGGCGTCTCCACCTCCCGCAATACCCTGGTGTCCCTGGTGGTCTCGCTGGCGGTCATCATCGTGGTCGCGTTGCTGTTGCTCAAGACCCGGTTCGGCAAGGCGACCCGTGCCGTCGCGGACAATCCGGCGCTGGCCGCCGCCTCCGGCATCGACGTGGACCACGTCATTCGCATGGTGTGGGTGGTCGGCAGCATGCTTGCGGCGCTGGGCGGGATCCTGTGGGCCTACTACCGCCCCGGCGTCGCCTTCAACATGGGCCAGCAGATCCTGCTGATGATCTTCGCGGGCGTCACCCTGGGCGGCCTCGGCACGGTGTTCGGGGCGCTGCTTGGCTCGGTGCTGGTCGGGCTCATGGTGGAGATCTCGACGATCTGGCTGGAAGCTGACCTGAAATACGTCGGAGCCCTGGCCGTCATGATCCTGGTGCTGCTGTTCAAGCCCCAGGGACTGCTGGGACGCCGCGAGCGTGTGGGCTAGGGGAAGGAACGAATCATGGACTTCGCCGCGATCTTCACCAATGCGCTGACGGAAATCGTCAGCCCCATCACCGCGTCCTACGCGCTCGCCGCGCTGGGGCTCGCCGTCCACTTTGGCTATTCGGGTCTGCTGAACTTCGGCCAGGCCGGCTTCATGGCGGTCGGCGCCTACGGCTTCTCGATCTCGACTCTGAGCTTTGGGGCCCCATTGCCGGTTGCCGTGCTGACGGCGCTCGTGGCCTCGGTGTTGTTCGCCCTGCTGCTGGGCATACCCACGCTGCGCCTGCGCGCCGACTACCTGGCCATCGTGACGATCGCGGCAGCCGAGATCGTGCGCTACATCGTCACCACGAACTCGCTAACCAGCGTCACCGGATCGGCCAACGGCCTGGCCACGTTCGAGCGCGGATTCTATGAGCTGAACCCCTTCCCGCCGGGCGACTACCCGATCGGCCCGCTGAACTTCAACGACCGCAGCCTTTGGGTGACGATCGTTGCCTGGTGCCTCGTGATGCTCTGCGCCTTGGTCGTCTGGGCGCTCATGCGCAGCCCGTGGGGCCGGGTGCTCAAGGGCATCCGCGAGGACGAGAACGCGGTCCTCTCGCTGGGCAAAAATGTCTTCGTGTACAAGATGCAGGCACTGATCATCGGCGGCCTGTTCGGTTCGCTCGCCGGCATCCTGTTCACCCTGCCCACGGGGGCGGTCCAGCCGGCCAACTACGGTTCCGAGTTGACGTTCTTCTTGTGGACGGTGCTGCTGCTGGGCGGCATGGCCACGGTCTTCGGTTCGGTGCTCGGAGCCATGATCTTCTGGGTCGTGCTCTCGCTGACGCAGGGCATCCTGCTCGGACTCATCGAGTCCGGATACATCACCATCCTCTCAAGCGCCCAGGCCGGGCAATTGCGCTACATCCTGGTGGGGGTGGCCCTCATGCTGCTCATGATCTTCCGCCCGCAGGGAATCCTGGGCAACAAGAAGGAGCTGGCGTTCTCATGAATGATCCGCAGCAAATCCCGCCGGCGCAGGTCCCCGGCCAGGGACCTGGATCCGTGCCGGACACCGTTGAAGGTCCCATCTCCGTGGGTGCGGCCACGCCCGGCTGCAAGAAGGTCGACCCCATCGTCGTCGCCGACGGCGTGCGCCGCACCTATGGAGCGCTAAAGGCGGTGGATGTGGACCATGTCGAGATCCCGCGCCACCGGATCACCGCCCTCATCGGCCCCAACGGCGCGGGAAAAACCACGTTCTTCAACCTTCTCACGGGCTTCGACACCCCCGACTCGGGATCCTGGACCTTTGACGGGCATGCCCTCGCCGGCGTCAGGTCCCACCGGGTGGCCAGGATGGGCATGGTGCGCACCTTCCAGCTCACCAAGGTCATGGGCAAGCTCACCGTCCTGGAAAACATGCGCCTCGGCGGTGCCGAACAGCCCGGCGAGGCGCTGTGGCGGGCCATGTTCCCGTGGCTGTGGCGGGCGCGCGAGGCCGAACTCACCCGCACCGCCGATTCCCTGTTGGCCATGTTCAAGCTGGGCGAGAAGCGCGAGGACTACGCGGCATCGCTCTCCGGCGGCCAGCGCAAGCTCCTGGAAATGGCCAGGGCGCTGATGGCGGACCCGAAACTCATCATGCTCGACGAGCCCATGGCGGGGGTCAACCCCGCGCTGACCCAGTCGCTGCTCGACCACATCAAGAACCTCAAGTCCACGGGCATGAGCGTCCTGTTCGTGGAACACGACATGCACATGGTCAGGCACATCGCCGACTGGGTCATCGTGATGGCCGAGGGCCGCGTCGTGGCCGAGGGGCCACCGCACGAGGTCATGCAGGACCAGGCCGTCATCGATGCCTACCTGGGGGCGCACCACGATGTCGACCTGGGATCGCCCGAGGGAGCCGCACGGCTGGAGGACGTCCTGAGCGAGGACTCCGAGTCCGTGGTGGGCACCGCGGACGCCGGGGAGCTTCTGACGGTGCACGAGGAACCGGACACCCCGGAACCGGGCGGGAGGGAATCATGAGTGTCGAGGCGGAGGTCGCGGTAGTCAGCGTCACCGATCTGGTCGCGGGCTACTTGCCCGGGGTCAACATCCTCAATGGCTGCAACCTGGAGGCGCGCCCGGGCGAACTCATCGGCATCATCGGCCCCAACGGGGCGGGTAAGTCGACGCTGCTCAAGGCAATGTTCGGCCTGGTGAAGGTCCATTCCGGAAGCGTGGTCGTCCACGGGGCGGACCTGACCGGGCTCAAGGCAAACAAGCTGGTCTCCCGCGGGTTGGGCTTCGTGCCGCAGAACGACAACGTCTTCCCGACGCTGAGCGTGCAGGAAAACCTCGAGATGGGCATCTTCCAGCGGCCCAAGGACTTCGCCTCGCGGTTCGAGTTTGTCACCTCTCTCTTTCCGGAGCTGGGCAGGCGGAGGGGCCAGCGGGCAGGTTCCCTCTCCGGCGGCGAGCGGCAAATGGTGGCCATGGGGCGGGCGCTGATGATGGAACCGGCAGTGCTGCTGCTCGACGAGCCGTCCGCCGGCTTGTCCCCCGTGCGCCAGGATGAGACGTTCCTGCGTGTGCACGAGATCAACCGCGCCGGCGTGTGCGTGATCATGGTTGAGCAAAACGCCAGACGCTGCCTGCAGATCTGCGACCGCGCCTACGTCCTGGACCAGGGCAGGAACGCGCACACGGGAACCGGACGCCAACTGCTGCACGACCCGAAGGTCATCCAGCTCTATCTGGGGAACCTGGCCGAAACCGTGGAACGCGAGGAAGCGGACCGCGAGACGCCGCCGCCGGCGGTGTAGCGCGCTCCTTGCAAGGTTCCGGCATGGAAGAGGACCGGAGCGGGCGTCTTGCCGGCTTCGGTCCTCTTCGCGATCCCTGCCCGGGCGGGTCGCTAGACGGCCCCGGATTCCTCGCGCAGCGGCTTGGGAACGTTGTTGCCGTCGTACTGGTAGACGCCCATGATCCCCTCGGTGATGTCACCCTTCTCGTCATAGGTCACCGGCCCGGCAATGCCGTCGTAGTCGATGTCCTTGCCTTCGTCGAGCAGCTTCTTGCACGCGGAGAAGTCGGAGCACTTCTCGCCGTCGCGCGAGACCGCCTGCAATTGCGCGGCGATTGCCGCTCCGTCATTCGACTTCGCGACCGTGGAGGCCAGCGCGATCAAGGTGGTGGCGTCGTATGATTCCGCCGCGTAGTTCCAGTCCTTGAGGGAGTCGTTCACGGATTCCAGGCGCTCCTTGAAGTCGTCCTTCGCGAACGAGCCCGGTTGGGTTCCCATGGCGCCCTCGAGGGTTCCCTTGTCGAAGTCCTCCGAGTAATCAAGGATGTTGCCGTCCACGAAGTACACCGTGGAGGGATCCACGCCCTTCTGGATCAACAAGGGAATGATGGAACGCGCCTGGTCGAAACTGAGGACGGCGATGGCATCGGGATTGGCGCCCACCACCTCGTCGACCTGGGACGAGAACTGCGAGTCCCCTTCGTTGAACATCGATTCCGCGACGATTTCCCCGTTTGCCCCTTCGACTGCCGTCCGGATGTTCTTGGCCAGGCCGGTGCCGTAGGCATCGTTGAGTACGATCATCCCCACCGTTGCGGCACCCTGGCCCACCATGACGTTGCCGAGGATCCTGCCCTGCATGACATCCGACGGAGCTGTGCGCCAGTACAGGCCCTTGTCGTCCCAGGTGCTGAAGTCCGGGGAGGTGTTGGCCGGAGACATCATGAGTGTTCCGGACCCGGTGACCTGGTTGATGACTGTCTTGGTGACGCCAGAGGAAGCAGCACCAATGATCGCGGCGACGTCCTGGCCGAGCATTTCATTGACCGATTGCGTGGCGATGTTGGTCGTGGTGTCGCCGGAGTCCCGGTGAATGACGGTGACGTCCTTGCCGTTCACTCCGCCGGCCTCGTTGATTTCCTTGACGGCCAGGTCAACTCCGGCGGTCATGGGCGGACCAAAGAAGGAGAGGTTGCCGGTGTTGGGCAGCAGCGTTCCCAGCTTGAGCGGCCCCTCCGCGGCGGGCGCCGAACCCGTGGCCGTGGGCGAAGCGCCAGGGGCGTCGCCGCCCCCGCCGGCGCATGCGGTGGCGGTCAGGGCCAGCGCTGCTCCGACGGCCAGATATCGGCTTCCTCGAGTAAAACGCGACCGTGCAAGTGCGATCATGTTAATTCTCCTCAAAAGTGTGCCCGCAAGGCAGCGGCCCGATGGGCGGCCAAGGTACCTCGGCTATTAAGGAACGTAGCCCAAAAAACCCGCGAATATAAGGAGAAAACCATTACATCAAGATAACGGAGGCACCGGGAAGCCCACCCGCTTAACGACCGAGGGGTGTGTCCGGACCTTCCGGTCCGGGCACACCCCTCGGTGTCATCTTTTTGTACCCCCAGTGGGACTCGAACCCACAAGCCTTTCGGCAGCTGATTTTAAGTCAGCCGTGTATGCCAATTCCACCATGGGGGCCTACTGGACCAAGCGTACAAGATCGTTCCCTCGGTTGAGAAACGACCGGGTACCCGCCCGTGCATGAGGAAGGGCGGCGACATCGACATTCTCGGTTCCCGGGCCGTGGGCCTATCACTTTGGGACCCGGGATCCGCGACGCGTTGTCACCGCCCCCACTCGTTGCTGCTAGGCGCGCGGCTTCGGCGTGGCTGCCTCGACGAAGGTGGCGCGCGGGGTTTCGAGGTTGCTCAGCTGCAGGGTGTCGCGCTGGAAGAACAGTGCCACCATCCAATCACCCAGGACGCGGAACTTGCGCTCGAAGGTCGGCATGGCCATGCCGTGGTAGCCACGGTGTGCCATCCATGCGGGCCAGCCCTTGAGCTTGATGCCCATGACCTTGGCGACGCCCTTGTTGGCGCCGAACCCGGCAACCGCGCCGAGGTTCTTGTGCTTGTAGTTCTTGACCTGGCCCACGCCGTAGCGGGTGGAGTACAGGTTGTGTGCCAGCAACTTGGCCTGGCGAACGGCGTGCTGGGCATTGGGCACGCAGGTGCCGTCGGGCAGGCCGCCGGTTACGTCGGGCACGGCCGAGACGTCGCCCGCAGCCCATGCACCCTCGATGGCGATTCCGTCTTCGCCGGTGATGCGCAGGTCGGTGCCGGTCATGACACGGCCGCGGGGCTCGATCGGGAAGTCGGTGGAGCGCACCATCGGGTTGGCCATGACGCCTGCGGTCCAGATCAGGGTGTCGGTCTCGAAGGTCCCCGCGTCGGACTTGTCCGGCATATTGATCAGTGCCATGACACCTTCCTCGGCGTTGGCCAGCGAGGTGTTCAGCAGCACCTCGATGCCGCGGCTGCGCAGGTGGTCAACCACCCACAGTGCCTGGTCCTCGGTGACCTCGGGCATGATGCGACCCATGGCCTCGACCAATACGAAGCGCAGCTCGTCCTTGCCGATGCGGCCGTTCAGGTCCGCGGCGTGGCGGGCCATGTCCTCGATCTCGGCGATGGTCTCGATGCCGGCGAAGCCGCCACCGACCACGACGAAGGTCAGGGCGCGCTTGCGCTCGGTGGCATCGGTCATCAGCGAGGCGGATTCGATGCGCTCGAGGATCTTGTTGCGCAGGGCGACGGCTTCCTCGATGGACTTCAGGCCGATGCCCGTGTCGGCAAGGCCCGGGATCGGGAAGGTGCGGGTGACGGCGCCGGCGGCCAGGACGACGTCGCGGTACTCGAGCTCGAACGGCTCACCAACAGCCGGCACGACGACGGCCTTGTTGTTCTTGTGGTCAATGGCCGAGACACGGCCGGTGATCAGTTCGGCGTGCTTGAGGTGCTGGCGGTGCGAGACCACGGCATGGCGCGGTTCGATCTGGCCGCCGGCAACCTCGGGAAGGAAGGGCTGGTAGGTCATGTACGGAAGCGGGTCCACCACGGTGACGATGCCGCCATGGGCCTTGACCTTCTTCTGCAGCTTCATTGCGACGTAAAGTCCAACGTAGCCGCCACCCACGACAAGGATGCGCGGGCGATCGGAAAATTGTTCAGTGATAGGCATGCAACCCATCCTATCCCCAGAAACGCTGTTTGTGAAAGTCTTCACTAGCTCCTATCGGGGTGGCAATTGCCACTTTTTCCCGGGAGTTGCTAGACGTCCCTGCCCGACTCCGGCAGCTCATCGAAAATGTCCTTGGCCCCCGCGCGGTCATTGAGTTTCAGCGCCGCAACGGGTGCGCTCTTGGCTGCTTCCGCCACTGCCGCGCGGTTCCGGATGCGGGTGTAGTGCATGATCCCGCCCAGTGTAGTGAGCACCAGCAGGCCGCCGAAGCCGAGCACCAGCAACGGGGGCAAGAAGCCGGCCTCGTCACCCGGGGCCACCGGAGCAGGTGCGGCAATGGGCTTGATGCTGGATTTCTCTGTGGAGATGCCGGGGTCCGCGGTGGGCCCGGTGCGGACCTCAGGGCCGCGGCGGTGCACCCGGATCCATTCGGTGATGGTGTTCATGGGGTTGGCCTCGACCTGGGGAACCGGTGCCGTGAGCGCCGCGTAGGCGTCGAGGATGCCATGGCCGTACAGGTTGTCGACGCCAGCTGGCCCCGCGGGGCGCGCGGTGGACAGGATCCGGTTGATGACCTGTGGCGCCTTCATCTCCGGGTACTTGGAGCGGATCATTGCCGCGACGCCGGCAACCAGCGGCGCTGCGCCGGAAGTGCCCGACCAGTCGGCGTAGCCGCCGCCGGGCAGTCCACCCACCAGCGGATCCGCGGGTGCGGCAACGCCGATGCTGATGCCCTCTGTCGAGGAATCGACGCTTGCCTTGCCGTTGCGGTCGATTCCTGCCACCGTGAGGACGCCGGGGATTGTTGCCGGCGCCCCGACCTGCTTCATGCCGCCGGCACGGTTGCCGGCCGCCGCGACCACGACCACGTCGTTGTCCTCCGCGTACTTGAACGCGGTGTCCCAGCTGACCGGCCAGTCCGGCTGGGTGGAGCCCAGGGAGATGTTGATGACCGAGGCGCCGCTGTCCACCGCCCACTTCACGGCCGCGGGAACCTGGTCCTCGACGGAGATCCCCGCGGGGTTTTCGGTGCCCATCCACAACGACACGGAGAGCACCTCGGCCTCCGGTGCGACTCCCAGCACGCCGTCGGGCCCGGGACCCGGCTTCGGGATCTCGATCGCCTCAGGCGCCTTGGGCGGATCCTCTTTGGCTTCCTTCGCCGACTTGACTGCCCTGTCATAGGCGATCTTCTGGGCCGCCGCATCGGCCTTGGCCGCAGCGATCGCCGCGTTGTTGTTGCCGCGGCCGGCCAGCAGCGTTGCCACGAGGGTGCCGTGCTCGGGCAGGGTTCCCAGCGGCTTCGAGCCGTCCGGATTTCCGGAACCGGAAACGTCCTTGCCGCCGCTCACCACGCCGCGCAAATCCGGGTGGGTGGTGTCAATGCCGGTGTCAATGACTGCGACCTTGACCCCCGCGCCCTTGGAAACCTCCCAGGCGTTGGAAATGCCGGAGGCCTTGAGCCACCATTCCCCGTCGCGGGCCGCATCGGCCTGTGCGACTCCGGCGGTGCCCAGCACCGCGGAGAAGCAGAGTGCCAGGCTCAGGAGCATGGCGGCGGCGCGGCGCAGTCTGTGGCTCAAGTGTTCTCCTAGCGTGGTGCGTTCAGGGGGGTCCGGCGGTGGTTCTCAGTGGCCGGTGCCAAGCCCCAGGGCAATTCCGTCAAGAATATCGTGTTCAGAGGCCGTGGCGGTGGTGATCCGTCCCGAGCTCGCCTGCGCGACGCGTTCCAGGATGCATCCGTAGATCAGCGCCCCCGCGGCAATGACGTCCACCCGACCCGGGTGCATGAACCCAAGTGAAGCGCGGGTTTCCCGCTCAGCCTCGAGCATGAACGCGACGGTGGATTCGAGTTTGTCGATGTCGATCTCGGCACCGTGGATGAGTGTCGAGTCATACTGGTCCAGGCTCAGCGCGGCGGCGGTGAGCGTGGTGATGGTTCCGGCGACGCCCACGATTCGGTCCACCAGCGAAAAGTCGACGTCGCGCTGGACCTCGTCGAGCACCGCGTTGACCTGGGCGCGGGCAGCTGCGATCGATTCGGGTGTCGGCTTTTCCAGGCGCCAGAACCGCTCGGTCAGCCTGACACAACCCATGTCCATGCTGCGCGAGGCCACCGGGCCAAGCCCGTTGCCCAGGACGAACTCGGTGGATCCCCCACCCAGGTCAACGACCAGGATGTGGGTTCCGGGGGCTGCCGGTGCCACGGAGGAGGCACCGGCATAGGACAGCGCCGCCTCGACCTCGCCGGGCACGACCTCCGGGTCGACGCCCAGGCGCTGACGCACGCCGGCGGCAAATTCGTTCCTGTTCTTCGCATCCCGTGTGGCAGAGGTGGCAACGAAGCGGATCGATGTGGCCCCGTGTTCGCGGATCAGCTGCGCGTATTCGTCGATGGCGGCGAAGGTGCGCGTCAATGCCTCGGGCGCAAATTCGCCGGTGGCGTCAACGTCCTGGCCCAGGCGCACCACGCGCATCTGGCGAAGCACGTCGATGAGCGACGGGCCGTTGGGCGTTTCCACCAGGTCGGCAATGAGCAGGCGGATGGAGTTGGTTCCGCAGTCGATGGCGGCGACGCGTGTCATGCTCCCGGTGCTTCCTTCGTGTTGGCGGAACCATCGTTTGCGGCGGCCTCGCGGGCGGCACGGGCGGCTGCGCGTTCGGCCTTCTTGATGGCCGGGTCCACTGCCTGGGTCTTCACGTGCCGTGAACGGTCCTGGCTCGGTGCCGGGGCCTGCGTGTCCCAGGCTCCGGCGCAACGGCAGGTGTCCTTGGTCCACCATTCGGCGATGGCTTCCAGGGCCCTGTCCCCCAGTGGGTTCACGCCCGGGCCGGCGGCCAGCGAGTGGCCGACCAGCACGTGCAGGCACTTGACGCGAGTGGGCATGCCGCCGGCGGAGACACCGGCGATTTCCGGCACCGCGCCGGTCCCGGAGCGCTCGCCAATGGCGTCGCGCACGGCAAGGTAGTGTTCGTGGGCCTGGACGTAGGCGGCGGCCAGCGCCGGGTCCTGCTCCAGTTCGGCGTTCATCTCATTCATCACGCCGCCAGCCTCGAGGCGCGACACCGCGGCGGTGATCACCGGGTGGGTCAGGTAATACGTGGTCGGGAACGGGATGCCCGAGGACAGCCGGGGCGCGGTGGTGGCCACCAGCGGGTTCCCGCAGACGCAGCGGGCGCCGATTTCCACGACGTCGCGCACCGGGCGGTTCAGTTGGCGGGACAGGGTCTCCAGGTCTGCGGCGCTGGGCACCCGGGCGGCAGCATCGAGTGCTTCGTGGTTTTGGTTCGCGGCGTCCACGGTTGGGAGCATCTCCTCGCGTCGGTGGGTCAGGGGGGTGTGTGGAGCAGGCTCAGTCGGTGGCGGCGCGCTGCACCGAGTCAAAGAGTGCATCGACCCAGGGAAGGTCCGTGCGGACTTCCTCGGGGCTTTGGTTGGCCTCGCCGGGAGCTTCTTCGTCGGGCCGTTCGCCGACGACCATGTAGTTGCGTTCGCCGGGCATGACCAAGTTTATCCGGTCGCGGGCCTGCTGCTTGATATACAGCGGATCGTCCCAGCGGGCGATCTGGTCCTTGAGCGCTTCCTGTTCCGCTTCCATGGCCGCGATCGAGGTGCGCAGGTCCGAAATTTCGTCGCGCTGGCGCGCATAGGTGCCAATGCTGGGGATCAGCAGGACGGCGAACACCGACAGCGCAATGCTCAAGGCCAACAAGCGGCCGGAAAAGCTGCGCGCCGGAATCGGCACCTTGGGCCCGTCATCGCCCTTGCGCGGGGTTTTCCGTGCTGCCGTTTCACCCTTGCGCACCGCTCCGGAGAGGAGGTTCCGGTCTTCGATGCGCCGCTGCGAGGCGGTGGCCTTGGACGTGGGCTTGGGCTTCGCGCTGCCGCTGGCGTTCGCCTTGGGCTTGGGTGAGGCCTTGGAAGGCGAGGCCTTTGCTGTGCTTGCCCTGGAGGCGGCAGGCTTTGGCTTGGCGGGCTTGGGGGTGCCGGGCACGGGCTTGCCCGAGGCGTTCACCTCACCCAGCGGCACGACCTTGGCGCGCGGGGCCGCGGGGCGCACAGGTCCGCGCGGGGCCGCGGTGCGGTGTGCCGCGGGAGCGGCCTCGGGCGGGGACTCGCGGTAGGGGCGCGGTCGCTTGGGCGCTTCGTCGGGTGCCTGCGAATCGGCGCCGTGGCGGGGATCCGCTCTGCCATCGCGCGCGGGGTCATTGGCGGAGGACCCGGAGCGTGGCATGGGGGGACGTCGCGTGGCCATCTGACTCCTTGCCCGGTAATGCCGGAGCCCTTTTCAGGTGGCCCCGGAAGGTTCGTGGTGGCGAGCTTTCGGGGGTTAACACAAAAACTCGTGGGGGAACCAAGAATAGTTCCCCCACGAGCCTACGTGTAATTACGGCTTGCTATGCACCGAAACGCGGGAAGGCGCCGGCACCGGCGTAAACCGCCGCATCGCCGAGTTCTTCCTCGATGCGCAGCAGCTGGTTGTACTTGGCAACGCGCTCCGAACGGGCCGGGGCACCGGTCTTGATCTGGCCGGCATTGGTGGCAACGCAGATGTCGGCGATCGTGGTGTCTTCGGTCTCACCCGAGCGGTGCGAGGTGATGGTGGTGTAGCCGGCACGCTGGGCCATGGACACCGCGTCCAGGGTCTCGGTCAGCGAACCGATCTGGTTGACCTTCACCAGCAGCGAGTTGGCGGTGGCCGTCTCGATGCCGCGGGACAGGCGCTCCGGGTTGGTGACGAACAGGTCGTCGCCCACCAGCTGGACCTTGTCGCCGATGGCGTCGGTGAGGGTCTTCCAGCCTTCCCAGTCGTCCTCGTCCAGCGGGTCCTCGATGGACACCAGCGGGAAGTCGGCAACCAGCTGGGCGTAGTAGTCGCTCATCTCCTGGGCGGTGATCGACTTGCCCTCGAACTGGTAGGTGCCGTTCTCGAAGAACTCGGAGGAGGCAACGTCCAGCGCCAGGGCAATGTCGGTGCCCGGGGTGTAGCCGGCCTTGGTGATGGCCTCGGTGATCAGTTCCAGTGCCGCACGGTTGGACGGCAGGTTCGGGGCGAAGCCGCCCTCGTCGCCCAGGCCGGTGGACAGGCCCTTTTCCTTGAGCACGGACTTGAGGTTGTGGTAGACCTCAACACCCCAGCGCAGGCCCTCGGAGAAGGTTGCGGCGCCGATCGGGGCGATCATGAATTCCTGGATGTCGACATCGGAGTCGGCGTGCGAGCCGCCGTTGAGGATGTTCATCAGCGGAACCGGCAGCACGTGGGCGTTCGGGCCGCCCAGGTACTTGTACAGCGGCAGGTTCGCGGACTCGGCGGCGGCGTTGGCCACTGCCAGCGAGACGCCCAGGATGGCGTTGGCGCCCAGCTTGGACTTGTTGGACGTGCCGTCCAGGTCGATCATCGTCAGGTCGATGGCGCGCTGGTCGGTGGCGTCCATTCCCTCGATGGCTTCGCCGATGTCGTCGATGACGGCTGCGACGGCACCGAGGACACCCTTGCCCTGGTAACGCTTCGGATCCTCGTCGCGGCGCTCTGCTGCCTCGAAGGCACCGGTGGATGCACCGGACGGGACTGCTGCGCGGCCCATCGAGCCGTCGGAGAGCAGGACCTCAACCTCAACGGTTGGGTTGCCGCGCGAATCGAGGATTTCGCGGGCGTGAATGGCTTCAATCAATGCCATGGGAAGGTACTCCTTCAAGGGGTGTGGATGTTGGTCAAACGTGAACTGCATCATGCAGGCGCCGTTGCCTGCCCCTAGCCTAGCTTGGGCGAGACCCAGTTCACGAAGTTGTTTCTGGTGTTTCGGCCCCGGCCTGCGCAATGCGCTGTTGCACGACGTTGCGCAGGGCCCGTTCGGCGTCGAGCCCTTGGGTCTGGGCCTGGGCGCACAGGGCGAGCAGGTGCTCGCCCAATTCCTGTTCGCTTTCCGGGACGCCGCCTTGCAGCGGTTCCCCCAAGCGGACAGAATCCTGGATGTCCCGCTTCCCCGCGGCGCCGGGTTCGTCCCGGGTTTCGGTGATCGCGGCGTGGCGGGCGGTGCGGGAGAGAAATGACTGGGCGTAGAGCAGCGCCGGCAGGTTGGAGGGCAGGCCCGCGGCGGCCGATTCGTTCAGCGGTTTTTCCGCCCGCTTCGCGCGGTCCCACGAGTCGATGATCTCGGCAATCGAGTCGGGGAAACTGTCCTTAAGGCTGCCATCGGCATGGAAGACGTGGGTGTTGCGGCGAATCATTTTCTCGGCCAGGTAGGCCGCTATCGACTCCAGGTCGAAGGCCCGCCGTTCCTCCCCGATGGCCGCATGAAGGACTACCTGAAGCAGGATGTCGCCAAGCTCGGCCTCGAGTTCGGCATCCGGTGCGTGGGTCTCGATGGCCTCGGTGAGTTCGTAGGACTCCTCGAGCAGGTATTGGACCAGCGACTCGTGGGTCAGCGCCGCGGTCCAGGCGCAGTGCTCGCGGAGTTGGGAAATGATCTCGACGAGACGGTCGACCTGCTCACTCACTGCTGCTTCTCCCCCTGGTCGGCGAAGGGCCCGGTGCAACCGGTGCCGGCGACGGCACGGTGCGTGGAAGACCCCTGGGCGGCGTTGCCCGCATCCAACGATATCCGAATCCCGGGTACCCCCTTCGCGCGGCAGGAACCGGTGTCGGTCACATCCGCGGCCACCAAGGTGGATGTCCGCATGAGGCCTTAAACACCAAGACCGGTGCACCCATGCTCCAAGACGAGCATTGATGCACCGGCGTTCGGTGGCGAGGTCAGGTGCGCCGAACCCCGCGTGGGGGCAATACCCCCTTAGTCTTCGTCCTCGTCGTCGAGGTCCTCGTACTCGAGGTCATCGTCGTCGTCTTCGTCGTTGAGCGCGTCGTAGGCCTCGTTGATGAAGTCGACCAGGGCCTCGCGCTCCTCCAGGGGAAGGAAGGCGGCCTCGGCGGCGTTCAGCGTGAGGTCCATCAGGTCCTCGAGGTCGTAGTCGAACGCCTCGACGAGCAACTCGAACTCGTCCGAGATCGTGGTGCCACTCATCAACCGGTTGTCCGGGGAGATGGTGACGTTGAAGCCGGTCTGGATCAGCAGGTCCACCGGGTGGGACTCGATGCCCTCGCCAAATGCTGCGGTGGCGCCGGTCTGCAGGTTGGAGGACGGGCAGATTTCCAGGGCAATGCCGCGGTCGCGCACCCAGTTGGCCACCGGGCCCAGGTTGACCAGGCCGGTGTCCTCGCCGACTTCCTCGCCGTCGTCGTCGAGTCCGCCGTACTGGATCTCGATGTCCTCGGCAATGCGCACGCCGTGGCCCAGGCGCTGTGCACGTCCGGTGATCAGTGCGTCGCGGATTGATTCAAGGCCCGCTGCCTCTCCTGCATGCACGGTGGCGGGGAAGAAGTTCTCCGCCAACAAGTCGAACGCCTTCTTCATCCGCGAGGGCGGGAAGCCTTCCTCGGCACCGGCGATGTCGAAGCCGACGACGCCGCGGCTGCGGTGGCGCAGTGCGAGTTCGGCGATTTCGACGCCGCGGTCGGCGTGGCGCATGGCGGTGAGAATCTGGCCGACCTGGATCGGGGTGCCTGCCTCGGTCAGCCGGGTGCTGGCCTCCTCGATTCCCGCCTGCACGGCCTCGACGGCGTCGTCCAGGGACAGGCCCTCGCGCTGGTGCTGTTCGGGTGCCCAGCGCACCTCGCCGTAGACCACGCCGTCGGCGACGAGGTCCTCGACGAATTCGATGGCCACGCGCTTGAGCGCGTCCTTGGTCTGCATCACGGCAATGGTGTGGTCAAAGGTTTCCAGGTAGCGATCCAGCGAACCGGAGTCGGCCGAGGCCCGGAACCAGGCTCCGAGCTCCTCTGCGTTGGTGGAGGGAAGCGCGTGGCCGGCCTCTGCCGCCAGCTCGATGATGGTTTGCGGACGCAAGCCCCCGTCGAGGTGGTCGTGCAGCGATACCTTGGGCAGGGCCCGGAAGTCGAAGGAAGGGTCATAGGCAATGTGGATCATCTCGTCAGTCACCTGCCCAGCCTAGCGGTGTGCCGCGGGTTCCAACAGTGGGTGCAGGTGACGTGGGGGCAAATGTTCACCCAACGCTTCCAAGGAGTTCTAGTTGCCGTCCGACGCCATTGGTTCAGGCTCCGGTTCCTGCCCGGGAACGCGCACCGGGCGGGGCGCTTCGATGGCGATTGCCTGGGCATTGGCGCCGCGCTTTTCGCGTTCGGAAATGCGGCGCCCGGTCCGCACCAGGATGGCGTGGGAGAGCTTGTCGATCAGGTAGCCCATGACGATGGCCAGGGCGACAGAGAGGACGATCCCCAGCAACTGGTTGTCGTGGAACCAGGCACCGGCAACCACGCCGATGGCCACCGAATAGCTGGACCAGGTCAGGCACCCGGCGACATCCAGCACGGTGAAGCGCCGGTGCGAGAAGCCGGTCGCTCCGGAACTGAGGTTCACCACCACCCTGCCAATGGGAACGTAGCGGGCGGTGAAGATCAGCATGGCCCCGCGCATGTTCAGTTCGCGGCGGGCAAAGGCAAAGAGTCTCTGCATGCGCGGGCGCCTCATCCAGCCGAACCGCTCGGTGCCGATGCGCCTGCCCAGCAGGTAGGCCATCTGGTCCCCGGTGATCGCCCCCACGGCCCCGGCAAGGATCAACAGGTAGACGTTGGGGATCCCGGTGCCAGCAGCCACGACGCCCAGGGCGACGAGAAGCGTCTCCGAGGGAAGGATGGGCAGGAAGCCGTCGATAAAGCAGAAAAAGCAAACGATCGGCAGGATCCACCACGCGTTAGCCGCGTGGACGATGGCCTCGTTGATCAGGTCCACTGGGAAACCGTCTTTCATTTGCATTGGCGGCGCACCGCTGGAAACCCCAAGGCGCGGCAACTCGTGGCCCCAAGAACCACTTGGCTCCCATTCTCCCGCATTTCACCGGTCCCGTGAATCATTCCCCGGGTTGAATAATGGGTTCCGTGCATCGTCCGTTCGGACCATGCGCGCCAGGGACGGGGACGCCTCAGGAAGCGGTGATCCTGTCGATGACCAGTGCCATGTCCGGACGGCTTCCGACCGGTGCGATGGTTGCCGCGCCCTCGAGCAGGGCGCGGGCGCGTTCGAAGCGTTCGGGGGTGTCGGTGAGCATGGTGGCCAGCGGCGCGCCGCGGCGCACCAGGTCGCCGGGCTTGGCATGCAGGCGCACGCCGGCCCCTGCCTGCACGGGGTCTTGGCGGCGGGCCCGTCCGGCGCCCAGGCGCCAGGCGGCAACTCCCACATCCATGGCGTCGAGTGAGGTGAGGACACCGTCTGCCTGCGCGTAGACGACCTCCGACTCCTTCGCCACCGGCAACGGCGCGTCGTTGTCCCCGCCCTGCGCGGCGATCATGGCGCGCCACTTGTCCATCGCCCTGCCGTCCTTCAGTGCAGCCGCGACATCCACGTCGCGGATACCCGCCCCGGCAAGCATCTCCGTGGCCAGCGCGAGGGTCAGCTCCACCACGTCGGAGGGCCCGCCCCCGGAGAGCACCTCGATGGATTCCTCGACCTCGATCGCATTGCCGGCGGTGAGCCCCAGCGGGGTGTCCATGTTGGTCAGCAGCGCCACGGTGTGCACCCCGGCGTCGGTGCCCAGGTTCACCATGGTGGCGGCAAGTTCCCGGGCGTCGGCGAGGTTCTTCATGAACGCGCCGGATCCCACCTTCACGTCCAGCACCAGCGCCCCGGTGCCCTCGGCGATCTTCTTGCTCATGATCGAGGAGGCAATCAGCGGGATCGACTCGACGGTGCCGGTGACGTCACGCAGCGCGTAGAGCTTCTTGTCCGCCGGGGCCAGGGAAGCGCCGGCGGCGCAGATCACCGCGCCGACCTCAGAGAGCTGGCGCAGCATGGCCTCGTTGCCCAGCTCGGCCCGCCACCCGGAAATCGCCTCGAGCTTGTCCAGTGTGCCGCCGGTGTGCCCCAGCCCGCGGCCCGAGAGCTGCGGGACGGCAACGCCGAAAACGGCTACGAGCGGCGCCAGCGGCAGGGTGATCTTGTCCCCCACCCCGCCAGTGGAGTGCTTGTCCGTGGTGGCCATCGCCCGTCCGGCGGGCGTGCGGAGCGTGGAGAAGTCCATGCGCTGCCCCGAGTTGATCATCGCGGTGGTCCAGCGGGAGATCTCCGCCCGGTCCATGCCGTTGAGCAGGATTGCCATGTTCAGCGCCGCCATCTGTTCCTCGGCGATCACCCCGCGGGTGTAGGCGTCGATGGTCCAGTCGATCTGCTCCCCGGACAGGGTGCCGCGGTCGCGCTTGATGCGGATGATGTCAACGGCGTCAAAGTTCTCGGTGCTCATCTGTCTTCCTTGATCCGGACGCCTTCCCCCGCGGGTGTGGGGGGCCGCGGCCTAGAGGTTGTGCTTTCCGAAAGCGTCGGGCAGCACCTGGTCCATGGTTTGGATGCCGCGCGGGGTCATCAACTGCATCCGCTCACCGCTGTGTTCGAAGAGCAGCTGCCGGCAGCGCCCGCAGGGCATCAGCGAGGTGCCGGTGGCATCCACGCAGTAGAAGGCATGCAGCTTGCCGCCGCCGGTGGCAAAGAGTTCGCCGATCATGTTGCATTCGGCGCACAGCGTGACGCCATAGGCGGCGTTTTCCACGTTGCAGCCCGAGACCGTGCGCCCGTCCTCGGTCAGCGCCGCGGCACCGACCTTGAAGTTCGAGTAGGGCGCGTAGGCGCGTTCCATGGCGGCGACGGCGGCCAGCCGCAGGGCCTCCCAATCGGCCTGGCCCACCACGGGCAGGGCGGCGGGGGAATCAGTCATCGCTTCCCCCTCCCTAGCCCTTCACGTAGGGTTGGCCGGTGGCAGCCGGTGCCCGTGACTTGCCGACCAGGCCGGCCACGGCAAAGACCGTGACCACGTAGGGCAGCATCGCCATGAACTGGCTGGGCACCGGGGTGCCGATGATGGTGAGGATCGACTGTAGGTTGTCGGCGAAGCCGAAGAGCAGTGCGGCGAAGAAGGCCCCGATGGGATTCCAGCGTCCGAAGATCACCGCGGCCAGGGCGATGAAGCCGCGCCCGCCGGAGATTTCCTTGGTGAAGGAGTCGATGGCCACCAGCGTGAAGAAGGAACCGCCGATACCGGCGATCGCCCCGCCCATGATCACGTTGACGAACCGCGTGGTGTTGACCTTGATGCCCAGGGTGTCGGCGGCCTTGGGGTGTTCGCCCACGGCGCGCACGCGCAGCCCCCACCGGGTCTTGAAGAGCCCGATCCACACCGCCGCCACGGCGATGTACATCAGGTAGCCCACGATGGACTGGCGGAAAAGGATCGGGCCGATGATCGGGATGGCCGAGAGCACGGGGATCTCGATGACCGTCAGGCGCCCCGGGGAGTTGTAGAGTTCCGGGTCGGTCTGCATCACGGTGGTGAACAGGAACCCGGTGATGCCCGAGACCAGCACGTTGAGCACCACGCCGACGATGATCTGGTTGACCACGTACTTGATGGAGAAGATGGCCAGCACCACCGAGACCAGTGCGCCTGCCACCGCTGCGGCGAGCAGGCCAAGCAAGGGGCTGCCCGTCACCGAGGCGATGATCGCGGCGCTGAAGGCGCCGCCGAGCAGCTGGCCCTCGATGGCGATGTTGACCACGCCGGCGCGCTCACACAGGACCCCGGAAAGCGAACCGAAGACAAGTGGCACCGCCAGGGTCACCGACCCGGCAATCAGCCCGGCCAGGGAGATCTGCGGGGTGCGGGCGCCGGAGACGACCCAGACCAGGAACGCGAAGATGAACAGCGCGGCGAAAACCATGGGCACCCAACCCGGGGTGGGTCGGTGCTCACGCGTCATGAAGATCGAGTACCCGGCCAGCACGCACATGGCCAGGCCCAGCACGATTCCGGTGGCAATGCCGGGAACCACTACGTTCGGCAGGGTGAACACGTCGCCGCCGGTGGAGATCCCGAAGGTGGCGGTTTGCGCGGAGCCGCCGAAGCCGAAGAACACCAGCGAGAGCAGTCCGATGACCGAGAGCATGATGGGGGTCTTCCAACCCACCGGCGCATGCACCAGGGACTTGGCGGACAGGGTTGGGGCCGGCGCGCTCATGCGCCACCTCCTTGGCTGGCAGGTGCAGCGGGCGCCGGCGCCTCGTGCTTGGGTTTCTTCTGTGGCTTGTTCTTTGACTTGCGGTTCAGCCCGAACATGGCGCGAACCAGGGGCGGTGCGGCAATGAAGAGCACGATCAGCGACTGGACGACCAGGACGATGTCGATGGGGGTGCCGGTGGAAATCTGCATGGTTACCGCCCCGGCACGGAACGCGCCGAAGAGCAGGCCGGCAAAGAAGGTGCCCCACGGGGTGGAGCGCCCCAGCAGTGCCACGGTGATCGCGTCGAAGCCCAGGGATGCGGCGATGCCGGCGGTGAGCACCTTTTCGGTGCCCGCCACCTGGGCCACGCCGGCGGCCCCGGCCAGGGCGCCGGCGATGGCCATCACCAGGATGGTGGAACGCGCGACGTTGACCCCGGCGGTGCGGGCGGCAGCGGCATTGGCTCCCACGGCGCGGAACTCGAAGCCGATGGTGGAGCGCTTCAGGATCCAGGCAACCAGGACTGTCAGGGCGATGGCCATGACGAAGCCCAGGTGCAGGCGGGATCCGGGCAGCGCCGGGAAGACGGCGCTGGGATCCAGGATGGGTGAAATCGGGTTGGTCTCCCCCGGACGCTGGAAGGCCTCGGTGTTGAGCAGGAAGTCAAGGAAGTACAGGGCCACGTAGTTGAACATGATCGTGAGGATCACTTCGTGGGCGCCGGTGCGTGCCTTGAGCAGGCCCACCAGACCGCCCCAGACCGCTCCGCCGAGGATGCCCATGAGGATCACCAGCAGCAGGTGCAGGCCGAAGGGCAGGTGCCAGGCAAAACCTGCATAGGAGGCCATGACGGAACCAATGATGATCTGGCCCTGGGCACCGATGTTGAACAGCCCGGCGCGGAACGCCAGGGCAACGCCCAGGCCGGCGCAGATCAGCGGGGTGGAAACCGTGAGGGTTTCCAGGAAGGGAGCAAAGCCCTGGCGCGAATTGTAGATCGAGCCCTGGAAGAGCGAGACGTAGGAGTCGGTTCCCGCCGCCCACAACGCCTGGAAAAAGTCCGAGGGGCGCGAGAAGAGATAGCCGGCGGTGGTGGCGACCTTGGCGTCGGTAACGGCAATCAGCAGCCCGCCGAGCACCAGGGCCACGATGACCGCCAGGACCGAGACGAGGCCCGGGCCCTGCGTGATTCGCTCCCAGGTGCTGCGCTGCTTCTCTTCGGTGGTTTTGGCGTGCAGCGGTGGAGGGCTGCCGGGGGAAAGTTCGCTCTGGCTCACGCGAAGTCTCCTTCCATGTCGTCGGGGGAATCCTTGTGGGCGCTTTCGGCTTCGGTCGGCGAGACGCCGGCCATCATCAGGCCCAGGACATCGCGCGGGGTGTCGGCATCCACGATGCCGATGAGCCTGCCCTTGTAGATCACGGCGATGCGGTCCGCGAGCTGGAGCACCTCGTCGAGTTCGGTGGACACGATCATCACCGGGGTGCCGCCGTCGCGTTCGGCAAGGATGCGGCGGTGCAGGAATTCGATGGACCCCACGTCGACGCCGCGGGTGGGCTGGGAGGCGATGAACAGGCGCAGCGGGCGGGAGAGCTCGCGGGCCATCACGACCTTTTGCTGGTTGCCGCCCGAGAGGGAGGAAGCCAGGTTCTCGGCCGATGGGGTGCGCACATCGAACTCGGCGACCCGGGACTCCGCATTCTTCGCGACCTGGGCCGGGCGCATCGAGAT
Source organism: Paeniglutamicibacter sp. ORCA_105 (assembly GCF_045798545.1). NCBI lineage: Bacteria > Bacillati > Actinomycetota > Actinomycetes > Micrococcales > Micrococcaceae > Paeniglutamicibacter > Paeniglutamicibacter sp. ORCA_105. The sequence continues at coordinate 38,933 of NZ_JBIXLM010000021.1, forward strand.
GCCCTTGGCGAAAGGTGCCTTGTCGTAGAGGTCAAGGACCAGGTTTTCGGCAATGCTGAAATCCGAGATCAATCCATCGGCGGTGCGGTCCTCGGGAACGAAGCCGATGCCCGCGCCCAGGACCTGCTTGACGCTGCGACCCAGCAGTTCCTTGCCCTCCAGGGTGATGGAACCGGAGACCCGGTCCTGGATGCCAAGGATCGCCTCGGTGAGTTCGGTTTGCCCATTGCCCTGGACCCCGGCGATGGCCAGGATCTCGCCGCGGCGGATCTCGAAGCTCAGGTCATCGACCACGTGTTGGCCGGTGATGGAGGTGACGGTGAGGTTCTTGACCTTGAAGGTCGCCTCGCCCGGGTTGGCCGGGTCCTTGTCCATGGTGAGCTTGACCTCGCGGCCGACCATCATCGAGGCCAGCTCGGTGGTCTCGGCATCCGGTGGGGCATCGCCCACGACGCGGCCGCGACGGATCACGGTGATGACGTCCGAGACGGCCTTGACCTCGCGCAGCTTGTGCGAGATGAAGACGATGGAGGTGCCGTTGGCCTTGAGCTGGCGCATGATGTCCAGCAGCTCGTCGGTTTCCTGCGGGGTCAGCACGGCCGTGGGCTCGTCGAGGATCAGCACCTCGGCGTTGCGCACCAGTGCCTTGATGATTTCCACGCGCTGCTGCACGCCCACCGGCAGGTCCTCGACCAGCGCGTCGGGGTCGACGTGGAATCCGTACTTGTCGGAAATTTCCCGGATCTTCTTCCGGGTGACCTCCAAGTCAAGGAAGCCGCCGCCCTTGGTGGACTCGGCGCCCAGGGCGACGTTTTCGGCCACGGTGAAGACGGGGACCAGCATGAAGTGCTGGTGCACCATGCCGATGCCCGCGGCCATGGCATCGCCGGGGCCGCGGAAGGTCACCGGTTTGCCGTCCACCAGGATGCGTCCGGCCGTCGGCTCGTAGAGGCCGTAGAGCACGTTCATCAACGTTGACTTGCCGGCACCGTTTTCGCCGAGCAGGCAGTGGATCTGCCCTTCGTCGACAACGAGGTCGATGTCCTCATTGGCGTAGAACGATCCAAACGCCTTTGAGATTCCTTGGAGTTCGAGTTTCACGACACCACCATTCTTGCTTGTCAGATAGCGGTGGGAGCCCTGATGGGGGCCATCCCGCCGCATTGCCCGTGCCAGCTGGTTCCAAGACTATGCAGGCCAACGGCGCACCACCAGCCCCCCACTGCCACCCCCCACGTGTCGTGGGGAGGTGCGAGGGAGAGCCGGCAGCGCGCCGTGTGGTGCCGGTGTCCGGAAACCGCCGGATGTGCGGGGTGCTAGGACTTCGGGCTGGCCTGTGATTCGACCTTGATCGAACCGTCGATGATTCCGGCCTTCAGTGCCTCGAGCTCGGCCTTGGTCTCGGCGGAGACGTCGGAGTCGAAGTCGTGGAACGGAGCCAGTGCAACACCGGTGTTTTCCAGGGTGCCCACGTATGCCTCCGAATCGAAGGTGCCTGCCTGGTCGTCGGTGATGACCTGCTCCACCGCGGTGTCCATGGTCTTGATGACCGAGGTCAGCATGACGTCCTTGTAGTCAGGTGCGGTGAGGAAGCCGTCGGAGTCGACCCACACCAGCAGGGCGTCCTTGCCCGCTGCGTTGGCTTCCTTCACGGCCGCGCCGGCGCCCTTGCCGACCGGGCCTGCCACGGGCATGACGATGTCGGCACCCTGGTCGAGGAAGTTCTTGGTGACCTGCTTGCCCTTGTCCTGCTTCTCGAAGTCGCCGGTGAAGGTGCCGTCCTGCTTGTCCTTGTCCCAGCCCAGCAGCTTCACGTTCTCGTTCTTGTCGGCGTTGAACTTGTCGACGCCATCGGCAAAGCCGTCCATGAAGATGGTCACGGTCGGGATCTTGATGCCGCCGAAGGTGGCAACGGTTCCGGTCTTGGACTGGGCCGCGGCGACGTAGCCCGCCAGGTAGGCGGCCTGGGCCGTGTCGTAGATGATCGGCTTCACGTTTTCGATCGGCTTGTCGTAGGCGAAGTCGACGATGGCGAAGTGCTTGTCGGGGTTGGCCTCGGCAGCTGCCTTGGTGGCATCGCCGAGCAGGAAGCCAACCGTGATGGTGAGATTGCAGCCCGCACCCATCATTCCGTTGAGGTTGGTGGCGAAGTCCGAGTTGGCCTTGGACTCGGCGGTCTTCGGCGTGAAGCCCAGCGTCTCGGCGGCCTTGCTCAGGCCGCGGAAGGAAGATTCGTTGAAGGACTGGTCGTCGAATCCGCCGGAGTCGGAAACGATGCAGCCCAGGTAGTCCGATGCCGCGTCCGGGCCGCCGTTGCCCTCTTCGGGTGCAGCGCCACAGGCGGTCAGGACGAGTGCAGAAATGCCGAGCACGGCAGCAGCCATACCGGTCTTGCGCTTGAAGTTGCGCATAGGGAGTTCCTCCATATAGTTACGAGCTACAAGTACCGTGGCCCGGATTCGCGGGGGTTGCCCGGCCGGGAATCCATACCCACGATTGGTGGGGCACTGCCGCCGGCAACTTGCCGCGCCGGCATGAATCCGCGGCTTCCCGCGACGTCCCCGGCCTCCACAATTGTGGGGCAGGGCACGTTCGGAAAGAACGGCTTCACAACCACATAGCCTAACCTGTAAAACGCTTGACGCATTATGGAAGAAGGTTACAACCAGATAACGCTACGGATCGGACCTACTCTTCGGTAGCCAACCTCAGCTGCTCGATGGCCCGCAGTGCTGCCGAGGCCATGACCGTCACGCCCACCTCGATGGCCGACTCGTCGGGAATGTAGTCCCCGCGGTGCAGGTCGTAGTTCTCCCCGCCCCGGGTTCGCGTACCCAGGCGCATCATGGCACCGGGCACCTTGCTGGTCATCCAGGCGAAGTCCTCCCCGCCCATGGATTGCGGGGTGAGCACGATGGATCCGGAACCGAACTCGGCGCGCGCCGAATCCTCGATGAGGTCGGTCTCCTCTTCGGTGTTGATCACCGGGGGGACGCCGCGGATGTGCTCGAGCTTGACCTCGACTCCGTAGGGGCTGGCCACCTGGCGCACGACCTCGTCCAGCAGGTCCCCGGCACCCTTCCAGGCTTCCCCGTCGAGGCAGCGCATGGTTCCGGCCAAATAGCCGGTGGCAGGGATCGCGTTGGGAGCGCTGCCGGCATGGATCTGGCCCCAGACCACGGAGACCGCGCTGCGCACGTCGATGCGCCGACCCAGGACGGCTGGCACGTTCGTGGCGATCTGGCTCATCGCGAAGACCAGGTCCTCGGTCAGGTGCGGGCGGGAGGTGTGCCCGCCGCGGCCGACGAGTTCAATTTTGATGGTGTCGGACGCGCTGGTGATCGCGCCGATGCGGGTGCCGATCTTTCCGGCGTCGATGCGCGGCTCGCAGTGCAGGGCCACGATGCGCGGGACCTCGTCCAGGACGCCGGCGGCAATCACGTTCAAGGCGCCGCCTGGCATCTTTTCCTCGGCGGGCTGGAAGATCACGCGGATCCTCGCGCCCAGCGGCGACTGGTCGTCGATGGCCTTGAGCACTTTGGCAACCCCGAGCATCACGGTGGTGTGGATGTCGTGGCCGCAGGCATGCGCAACCCCGTCCACCACCGAGGCGTAATCCAGGCCAGTTTCCTCCAGGATCGGCAGCGCGTCGATGTCCGCGCGCAGCGCCAGGGCGATGGGCCCGTCGCCGATGTCTACGTACGCTCCGGTGTCCTCCAGCGCGACAGGGGCCAGGCCCACCTCGCGCAGCCGGGTGAGGATCCGTTCGGTCGTCTTGTATTCCACGAACGAGAGCTCCGGATTCGCATGGACCTCTCGACGGAATGCCACCAGCTCGCCAACCAGGGGCTTCACCCAGGGCTTGACGGACGGGATCTTCAGGTCTTCATTCATACTCGTGCGCACCTTACCGACAATACGCGCTGGGACCTGAGCTTGCGCTGTTCGCTTCCAATTGTTGCCTCGCTCACTTTCGCCTCCTTTTTAATGCGGACGTTGATGCGCAACCCTTTCCGCCGAATGAAAATGCCCCGCGGCAAACGCTTCTCCAGCACTGCCGCGGGGCATCGGACAGGGGCCGGTGGCTTCCGGCCCGTGCACCTACAGGACGTCGACGGCGCCCTCTGCCTTGAGCTTTTCCACGGTGCCCTTCACCGACTGGGCATGTTCCTTGGTGGTGACCAGCAGCGCGTCGGGAGTGTCCACCACGACCACGTCGTGGATGCCGATCAGGGCAATCACGCGCTTGGAGTCGGTGACCACCACGCCGGTCGCGTTGTCCGAGTACACGCGCGGGTTCGCGCCCACCACGGTGACGCCAGTCTTCTCGCTGGCCGGATTCAGCCGGCCGATGGCGGCAAAGTCCCCGACGTCGTCCCAGTTGAACACCCCGGGAATCACGGCCACGTCCCCGGCCGCGGCGGCAGGCTCGGCCACTGCGTAGTCGATGGCGATCTTGGGCAGCGTTGGCCAGATGCGGTCCATGGTTGCCACGCGATCGCCGGTTTCCCAGGCGGCTGCGATTTCCATGAGGCCGGCGTGCAGCTCCGGCTGGCTGCGCTGCAGGTGCTCGAGCATCAGTGACACCGGGGCCACGAACATTCCTGCGTTCCACAGGTAGCCGCCGTCGGCGAGGTAGCGACGGGCGGTGTCCTCGTCGGGCTTCTCCACGAACTCGACCACGTCGCGCGCGGTGGGTGCGCCCGAGATGTCCATGCGCTCCCCGGCCCGGATGTAGCCGAAGCCGGTGGACGGCAAGGTCGGACGGATGCCGATGGTGACGATCTTGCCGGTGGCAGCGGTGTGGATCGCCTCGCGCACGGCCTCCTGGAAGACCTCCACCGGGACGATGACCTGGTCCGCGGCGAAGGAGCCCATGATGGTCTCGGGGTTGCGCAGGTACAGGATCGCCGCGGCCAGGCCGATGGCTGCCGCGGAGTCCTTGGGATCCGGCTCAAGGACCAGGTTCAGGTCGCCGAGCTCCGGCAATTGCGCCAGCACCGCGGTGCGGTGCGCGCGGCCGGTGACCACCATGATGTTGTCGCCCGCCAGCGGGATCAACCGCTCGTAGGTGGCCCGAATCAGTGTTGATCCGGAGCCGGTCAGGTCGTGGAGAAATTTCGGGGCGGCGGCGCGCGAGAGCGGCCACAGACGGGTGCCGACACCACCTGCAGGGATGACCCCGTGGAATCGTGCCATGAGTTCAGCGTTCATCCGACTAAGGCTAATGGATGAACCTCGGGAAAGCGGTGCCGGCCCCCCATGAAATACGGCATTGGAATCTAATGTATTTCGCGCATTTCCCGGATGTTTAGCCGATCAACCCCATGTTCCGGTGAGGCTACTCACACGGATAGCCGAAAGAATGGGCACCCTTGTCGATGGTGGTCTAAGATCGGGCAAGGAACGCTCGCACCAAGGCGTCAATTTATTGTGTGGAAAATACACATGCGCCCTTGCGAGTCATGGAGGTTAATTCAGTGTCGAAGGCTTCGTCAGGCACCCTCTACCGCGGCCATGAAGGCATGTGGTCTTGGGTGGGGCACCGCGTAACGGGTGTCGTAATATTCTTATTCCTTTTGGTACACGTGCTCGATACGTCCCTGGTCCGGGTCTCCCCCGGCGCCTACGACGCGGTCATGTCCACGTACAAGAACCCGCTGATGGCCCTGGGTGAAACCGCCCTCGTCGCTGCCATCGTCTTCCACGCGTTCAACGGCTTGCGCCTGATCCTGGTCGACTTCTGGAAGTCGGGAACCAAGTACCACCGCCAGATGCTCTGGGGCGTTTTGGCCCTCTGGGTCATCACCATGGTGGCATTCTCCATCCGCCACCTGTCACTCGCCTTTGGAGGTCACTAACCCATGTCGGCAGAAATCGCTGCACCCCGCAGCCAACGCATCGATCCGAAGTACAACCGCGCCCGCAAGTCGCGCGGCAGCTTCGAAATGGTCGCATGGCTCTTCATGCGCCTCTCCGGCGTCGCACTGGTCGTCTTGATATTCGGACACCTCTTTGCGAACCTCATGGTCGGCGACGGCATCAACGCCATCGACTTCGGCTTCGTGGCCGGCAAGTGGGCCGATCCGGTCTGGCAGTTCTGGGACCTGGCAATGCTCTGGCTGGCCATGCTCCACGGCACCAACGGCGTGCGCACCATCATCAATGACTACGCCGAGAAGCCTGCCACCCGCGTGTGGCTCAAGGGCATCCTCTACGTTGCGACCATTGTCATCGTCGTCATGGGCACCCTGGTGATCTTCACCTTCGATCCTTGCATCGCCGGTAACTCCATCGCGGCTTGCCAGTAATCTTCGGCTCCCCGTTCGTTCGCTGAAGCAGAGAATTCAAGAAAAGAGAGCATCAGGTATGCAGGTACACAAGTACGACGTCGTGATTGTCGGAGCAGGCGGCGCAGGCATGCGCGCGGCCATTGAATCCGGCCAGCGCGCACGTACGGCCGTTCTCACCAAGCTTTACCCAACCCGCTCGCACACCGGTGCGGCACAGGGTGGCATGTGTGCGGCCTTGGCCAACGTAGAAGAAGACAACTGGGAATGGCACACCTTTGACACCGTCAAGGGCGGGGACTACCTGGTTGACCAGGACGCCGCCGAGGTCATGGCGAAGGAAGCCATCGACGCGGTGCTCGACCTGGAAAAGATGGGTCTTCCGTTCAACCGAACCCCGGAAGGCAAGATCGACCAGCGCCGCTTCGGCGGCCACACCCGCGACCACGGCAAGGCCGCCGTGCGCCGCGCGTGCTACGCAGCGGACCGCACCGGCCACATGATCCTGCAGACGCTGTACCAAAACTGCGTCAAGCACAACGTCGAGTTCTACAACGAGTTCTACGTCCTGGACATGCTCATGGTTGAGGAGGATGCCTTCCGCGAGGACGGCACCGCCTACAAGCAGAAGCGCGTTGCAGGCGTGGTTTCCTACGACCTGGCCACCGGCGAACTCCACGTCTTCCAGGCCAAGTCCGTCATCTTCGCCACCGGCGGCGCCGGCAAGGTCTTCAAGACCACCTCCAACGCCCACACCCTCACCGGTGACGGCATGGGCATCGCGTTCCGCAAGGGCATCCCGCTCGAGGACATGGAATTCGTGCAGTTCCACCCGACCGGCCTGGCCGGCCTGGGCATCCTGCTCTCCGAAGCAGCCCGTGGCGAAGGCGCCATCCTGCGCAACTCGGAGGGTGAGCGCTTCATGGAGCGCTACGCCCCGACCATCAAGGACCTCGCACCGCGTGACATCGTCGCCCGGTCGATGGCCAACGAGGTGCGCGAGGGCCGCGGCTGTGGCCCGAACAAGGACTACGTCCTGCTCGACCTGACCCACCTGGAGCCGGCTCACATCGATGCCAAGCTCCCGGACATCACCGAGTTCGCCCGCACCTACCTGGGCGTCGAGCCGTACACGGAGCCGGTGCCGGTTTTCCCGACCGCGCACTACGTCATGGGCGGCATCCCGACGAACATCGAAGCCGAGGTCCTCCAGGACAACGACACCGTGATCCCGGGCCTCTTCGCCGCCGGCGAGGTTGCCTGCGTTTCGGTTCACGGCTCCAACCGCCTGGGCACCAACTCGCTGCTGGACATCAACGTGTTCGGCAAGCGCGCCGGCATCTCCGCTGCCAAGTACGCCCTGGGCGCCGAGTTCGTCGAGCTTCCCGAGGATCCGGAGGCATTCACTGCCAACCAGATCGATGCCATGATCAACTCCACCGGAACCGAGCGCGTTGCAGTCTTGCGCAAGGAACTGCAGGACATCATGGACGCCAACGTCCAGGTGTTCCGCGACAAGGACTCGATGAACCGTGCACTCGTGGTCATCGAGGAACTGCGCGAGCGCTACAAGAACGTGGCGGTCCAGGACAAGGGCAAGCGATTCAACCTCGACCTGCTTGAGGCCATCGAGCTTGGCTTCCTGCTGGACATGGCCGAGGTCATGACCGCAGCCGCCATGTACCGCAAGGAATCCCGCGGCGGTCACTACCGCGAGGACTTCCCGAACCGCGACGACGAGAACTTCATGAAGCACTCCATGTCGTACCGCGACGCAACGGCCACCACCGAGGGCATTTCCGGCATTCGCATGGAAACCAAGCCCGTCATCTTCACCCGTTACCAGCCGATGGAGCGTAAGTACTAATGAGCACGGAACTTCCGGAACCAGCATCGAAGATTGAGCTGAAGCCAGGTGTTGGCGGCGGCGGAGAAATCCCGCAGTTCAACATCACCTTGCGCGTCCGCCGGTACCTGCCGGAGACCACCGCAGACGCGTACTGGGAAGACTTTGAGCTGACCATGTACGGCACCGACCGCGTGCTGGATGCCCTGCACAAGGTCAAGTGGGACCACGACGGTTCGCTGTCCTTCCGCCGTTCGTGCGCCCACGGCGTCTGTGGCTCCGATGCCATGCGCATCAACGGCCGCAACCGCCTGGCCTGCAAGACCTTGCTCAAGGACCTGGACCACTCCAAGCCGATCACCGTTGAAGCCATCAAGGGCCTGCCCCTTGAAAAGGACCTCATCGTCGACATGGAGCCGTTCTTCCAGTCCTACCGCGAGATCATGCCGTTCCTGATCAACAAGGGCCACGAGCCCTCGGCGGAGCGCTACCAGTCGGCAGAGGACCACGCCAAGTTCGAGGACACCACCAAGTGCATCCTCTGCGCCGCGTGCACCTCTTCCTGCCCGGTCTTCTGGACCGATGGCCAGTACTTCGGCCCGGCGGCAATCGTGAACGCACACCGCTTCATCTTCGACTCGCGCGATGATTCAGGCGACATGCGTTTGGAGATCCTGAACGACAAGGAAGGCGTGTGGCGCTGCCGCACCACCTTCAACTGCACCGAAGCATGCCCGCGTGGCATCCAGGTGACCCAGGCAATCGCCGAGGTCAAGCAGGCCATCCTGGCCCGTTCCATCTAGTTTCAAACTAGGCCCTCGTGTGGCCCGGTTTCCCTTGCGGGAAGCCGGGCCACACTGCTTTAAGCAGTACCTGGGGGCGGTCGACGGGACGGCCATCCGTGCAGTCCATTCCCATGCCATGGGGAAGGACCCATTGCGCGTGCCCTGTGGGCGGGGGGGTGTCCAGGGAAGGCGGAAGCTCTGCTTTTGCCGCTCAGGCGCGTTTGGCGCGAGCGCGTTCCACGTCCGCCGAGCGAACGGCCACGACGGCCGCCGAGAGCAGGTACACGTGTCCGAGCAGGTTGAACCAGATGAACAACCCCAGGATCACGGCAAAGGGCGCCAGCACGGCATTGTTGGTCAAGGAGGCCAGCAGCATGGCGGAGAGGAAGCGCAGGATCGTTGCACCGGCTCCCGCCAGCAGGACGCCACCCGCCAGTCCCCCGTCAATGACCTTGGCCCGTGAGGCCACCCGCAAAAGCACCCATGCGGTGGCGCAATCCAGGCCGAACATCGCCACGACGAAGCCCACCCGGCTCAACGCGTTGGTCCACCACCCATTGAGGTGGAGCACTGCCGACAGGGATTCAACCATCGAGGAACTGGCAATGGCCAGGGTGCTCGAGGCGATCAGGGCCACTGCGAGGACCAGCAACAACAATGCGTCGCGCAGCTTGGACACCACCGGGTTGGAGCGGTCCCGATGCAGGCCAAGGATGGTGCGGATGCCCTCGCGAAGGCCGGAAAGCCAGCCCAACGACGTGAAGACCAGGGCACCCAGGGAAACTGCAAGGGTGAGCCCGAAACTGCGAAAGCCCAGGAGTTGTTCCGGGTTGGCCAGTCCCCCGTGGCCGGTGTCAAGCAGTCCGGGTGTGCCGGCCGCGACCATGGCGATCACGCCGTCGCGCAGCACCGGATTGTCGCTGGCAAACATTCCCAGCACGGCGAACCCCGCCACAAGCATCGCGGCGATCGAGAAGAACATTCGGTATGCGCTGCCGGCGGCCAGCAACGGTCCGCGGCGCCTGACGTATAGGTTCCAGACCCTCAGGGGGTAGAGCGCGTAGAATCTGGCGGTGAGCAGGAGGCAGAAGGTCTTGAAACGCAGCCACGGCGTGCCGGAGGCACGCGCTTGGTAAAGTTCCTGCGCCTTCAGCCGGATGAAGGCGTGAAGTGCCCGGGGGTCCAGAGGGGAAGGCGGGGCCGCGACCGGAGCGCCGACAAAGCGGCGGGCCACCACGCCGGGGGCCCGGGTCCCAAGTTCCCCGGCAACGGGGTCAATGGACGTACTCGCCGAAGCGGCCGGCTCAACGTCGTCGGCTGTGTCCCAGGCCGGCGCCGTTGATCCCTTAGCTCGACGGCCCACCAAGACCCAGCTCCTCACGAAGCGACCAGGCACCGGTGGCATCGAGGGCAAAGAGGCCAATGCTTTGGACCGTGAAGCTCAGGGATTCGCCCTTGAGTTCTTCCTGGGCCAGGTCCATGACAGCCTCTTCGACCTCGTGGGCGATCGTGAGGTGCGGGTGGTAGCCGTAGGCCACCTCGTGCCGCATGGGACCGTCAACCAACGCGTCATGCAATTCGCTGCATGAATCGGCGCCGTTCTCCACGTTCAGGAACACCACCGGCGTGATGGGCCTAAACGTCCCGGTCCCGCGCAGGCTGACCTCGAAGGGCTCCGCCTGGGCAGCCACCTTGTGAACATGCTCCACCGCGGAATCCCAGTCGGTGGTGGAGCCGGAGACCAGGGTGATGTGCGGGGCGACGGCCGCTGCCGCCACTCCGCCGTAGCGCCGGAGCCACGTGCGCAGTGCTGCGTCGTGCGGTGCAGGGATCTCAATGACCACCCCGAGAGCCGTCGCCTGCGCGACGTCGGAGCCGGTCCTTTCCCCTGCATTGGTGCCCATTGCTAGCGGATCCCTCCCAGGGGAGCCATGAAGCCAACGCGCTCGTACACGTCTGCCAGCGTCTTGGAAGCAACCTCGCGCGCCTTGAGGGCGCCGGCGGCAAGGAGCGAATCCAACTCGGCCGGGTCCTGGAGCAGTTCGAGGGTCCGGGCCCGCACCGGGGTCAGCGCTTCGACGACGGCGTCCGCCACCGCCACCTTCAGGTGGCCGTACATCTTGCCCTCGAACTCGTTGACCAGCGCCGGGATCGGGGTCCCGGTCACTGCCGAGAGGATCTCCAGCAGGTTGGTCACCCCGGGTTTGTTGGCGCGGTCGTGGGCCACGACGGTGTCGGCGTCGGTGACGGCGGACTTGATGCGCTTGGCCACCAGCTTCGGCTCGTCCAGGATGTTGATCAGGCCGTTGGGGCTGGAGGCGGACTTGGACATCTTGGAGGTCGGGGCCTGCAGGTCGTAGATTCGGGCGCCTTCCTTCTTGATGAAGGCCTCCGGCACCACGAAGGTCTCGCCAAAGCGGTGGTTGAAGCGGGTGGCCAGGTCGCGGGCCAGCTCCACGTGCTGGCGCTGGTCATCGCCCACCGGGACGCCCTGGGGCTGGTACAGGAGGATGTCCGCGGCCATGAGCACCGGGTAGGTGAACAGCCCCACCGACGCGACGTCGGCACCGCCCTTGGAGCTCTTGTCCTTGAACTGCGTCATCCGGCTGGCCTCGCCGAAGCCGGTGATGCAGTTCAGCACCCAGGCAAGCTGCGCGTGCTCGGGCACCTGCGACTGGACGAAGAGCGTTGACTTCTCTAGGTCGATGCCGCCGGCGATGTACTGGGCCGCGGTGACCCGGGTGCGGTTGCGCAAGTCGGCCGGATCCTGCGGCACCGTGATGGCGTGCATGTCCGGGATGAAGAAGAACGCCTCGTAGTCATCCTGGGCCTTGACCCAGTTGACCAGGGCACCCAGGTAATTGCCCAGGTGCAGGGAATCGGCCGAGGGCTGCATGCCCGACAGGACGCGCGGACGGGTGGTGGTGGCCAGTGTTTCGCTCATGCGTTGGATGGGTCCTTTAGAACTGGTAGTCGACGACCAGCGGAGCATGGTCGGAGAAGCGCAAATCGTAGGCCGAGGCGCGATCCACATGGGACTTGACGGCCTTCTCAGCGAGCTGAGGGGTGGCCATGTGGTAGTCGATGCGCCACCCGGCGTCGTTGTCGAATGCCTGCCCGCGGAAGGACCACCAGGTGTAGGGGCCCTGCGCGTCGGGGCCGGCCAGTTCCCGTGCCACGTCCTTGTACCCGATGCCATCGCCGAAGAACCCGTCGAAGTAGGCGATCTCCTCGTCCATCACGCCGGCGCGCTTGTTGTGGTTCGGCTTCCAGTTCTTGATGTCCTTCTCGGTGTGCACGACGTTCAAGTCGCCCACCACCAGAACGTGGTCTTTCTCGTTCTTCAGCTCGACCAGGCGCACATTCATGCGCTCGAGGAAGCGGTACTTGTCCACCTGCTTCTGGGTGTTCAGCTCACCGGAGTGCACATAGGCGGAGACAACGCACAGCGTGCTGCCGTCCTCCATGGTGAAGTCCGCTTCCACCCAGCGCCCGGACTCGGCGAAGTACTCCTCGCCGATGTGCCCGCGCACGGCGGTCGGCTCGGCGCGCGAAAGCACCGCCACCCCGGCGCGCCCCTTGTCCTTGGCTTCGGCGTGCAGCATGTGCCAGCCCTCGCCGACCAGCTCGCGCACGATCGCATCCGGCGCGCGCACCTCCTGCAGGCAGAGGATGTCCGTGTCGCGGGCGTCGATCCAGTCGGCCATGTTGCGCTTGTAGGCAGCACGGATGCCGTTGACGTTCACCGAGGCAACGCGCAACGCACGCTCGGACTTGGCCAGGATCTCTTCTGAGGTAGGTATCACGCCATCCACCTTATCGATATTTGTTCGAGGGGTTGTCGCCGGCACTGCCGGGGTGTCGCCTTGTCGGCGACGGCTCCGAATATTTAGTCGATGACCTCGCCGGTCATGGGCTCTCCACGACCGGAGGGCTTCATCATGTCACGGGCGTTGGAAGCGGTGATCTCGATGGTTTCCAGGGCGCGGTCAACCATGCCCTTGGCATCCTCGCCGCCTTGCGCCCGGTATTCATTCACGACACCGACCTGCACCTGAATGATCTTGAAGGAGTGGTCAAGCTTCAGGTCGCGATTTCGCGTTGCCTCGTCCATGACGACGGGGCTGGTGCTTGGAGCTCCCTGGCCGCGGGTGGCGGCTGCCGCTGTGGCGGCCTTCAGCTGGGTACTCATCTTCGCCGCACCCCGCTTGAGTCCAAGGACCAGGAACGCCGACAGCAGGAGCCAACCCAAGGAAATCACCACAACGAGCCAGCCAATGACGTCGTTCTGGTTCGCCGCGAAGACGACGGCCACCAAGAAGATGGTGACCATGACGGCGAAGGAGAGGGTCGAGGCGTTGATGGTGATCTTTTTGCCCTGCGCGCGGGCCGAGTTACTACCGAGGGGTTCCATGGTTATATTCTCTCAAACACGCGGCTGCCGGACCGAATCCGGGCGCGGATTACGCTTGTCAGCTTAATTGACCAACCTCTGGGCCGCACGTGCAGGTTTCAGGGGACGACCCGGGCCTTGCCGATCGCGTGTTTGGCGCCCCTTTTGGAGCAAGGACGCGCCTGGCACTGCGCCCAGGGCGTTTCCCTCCCCCGGTACCGTGAGTCCCCGCGATTTCCCGCGCCGGCCCGTACAACGACCGGTGATGTCGGTTCAGTCGTCGCGGGACTCCTTCACCCGTGCCACCAGCTGGGTCGGGTTCACGAACCGCAGCGCAACCACCAGGATGACCAGCATCATCGCGGTGTAGAGCACGCCCATGCTGGAGACCAGTTGCCGGGCCTCGCCGCCGCCGGAGGAGGTCATGGCCCGGTAGATGGCCACCACCAGGGTGTCCGAAGTCGGACCGGAGACCAGGTAGGTCAGCTCGAACATGCCAACGGTCCTGACCAGCACCAGGATGGCCGCAGCCAGGATCCCCGGCACCAGCAGCGGGGCGAGGATCCGGGTGAAGACCCGGCGCATGCTCGCTCCGGACATGCGGGCGGCGTTCTCGATCGCCGGATTGATCTGTTCGATGAACGGTGTCATGGTCAGGATCACGAACGGGACCGACGGGACCAGGTTCACCAGGATGACCGCCAGCACCGTGCGGCCCAGGCCGAAGTTGTACATGACAGTGGCCAACGGGATGCCGTAGGTGATCGGCGGCATCAGCACCGGCAGCAGGAAAAGCACCGTCACGAGCTTCTTGAAGGGGAAGTCCCGGCGCGCGAGCACGTAGGCGGCGGGCACCCCGATCAGGACCGAAAGGACGACGACCGTGAAGGAGGCACCGAGGGTCACCAAGACGATCTGGCCCAGGTTGAACCGTTCCCAGGCCCCGGTGTACCAGTCGAGGGTGAACGTCTCCGGCAGCCAGGTGTCGAACCACGGCTTGCCGAACGAGTCGACCACAACGCTGGAGATGATCCCGACAAGGAAGATGAAGAACGCCGCGATGCCCGCCCAGACGAACCATGTGCCAGGGGAGGCTATGAGCGCTCTTTCACCGGGCGGGCGGGCTGGCTTGGCGTACGGTTTCTTGCCGCGCTTGCGGGCGGGCCCGGGCTCCGGGGCCGATTCGACCATGGGCGTGATTGCCATTATCCCTTGCCTCCTGTTGACCCTTTGTAGAGGAACGAGCGCCACAGCAGCACCACGGCGATCACGACCAGTTCCACGACGCCCATCATGATGGCGATCGTCGAGGCCATGGCGTAGTCCTGCTGCTCGCCGAACGCGCGGTACGCCATCAGCGCCATCACCCTCGTCTCCCCCAGCGGGTCACCAACCAGCCGTGCGGACGGGAAGACGCTGAACGCCAGCACGAAGGTGAGGATGAACGTCGTGGCCAGACCGGGGGCGAGCAGCGGAAGGATGATGCGCCTGAAGCGCTGCTTCCAATCCGCGCCCAGGGTCTTGGCAGCCGCCTCGATCGCCGGGTCGATGCCGGAGAGGTAGGAGGAGATCAGCAGGAACGCGAACGGGAATCCGGAGATGACCAGCGAAAGCATGACGCCGAGGTAGTTGTTCACGATCGGGAACGGTTCGTTGATGATGCCCGCTTCCATCAGGAAGCGGTTGACCCAGCCCTGGCGGCCGCCGAAGATCAGCAGACCCTGGGCCGTGAGGACCGTGCCGAGGGTGATCGGCAGGACCAGCAGGGTGGACAGCAGCCGCTTGCCGCGGAACCGGTGTCTGAGCTTGAAGGCGATCGGCACCGAAACCAGCACGTTGAACAGAGCCACCGGCAGCGCCAGCCGCATCGTGATCCAGACCGAGTCGAACAGGAACGGGTCCTTGAAGAACGCGATGTAGTTGGCCAGGAAACCGCCGCCCCACTGTTCCTGGGTGCGTGGCAGTGGCTGGAAGGTCAGGCCGATGCCGTAGGTGAACGGGTAGACGAAGAGCACCAGCCCGAAGAGCAGCGCCGGGATAAGCATCAGCAGCTGGCTGTCGATGCCGCGCTCCGCGAGCCGGTGCCGCCGGCTGGCCGAGGCCTTGGGGCGCGGTTCCGTCTTGGACGTACTCATCCGCGCACCTGCAGGAGTTCCTGCTCCTCGGCGGAGACTGCGGCCAGGGAGGTGCGGTAGACCAGTGCCCTGGCCGGGTCCAGCAGCAGCGTGACGGTTTCCCCGGGTGTCGGCGCATATTCGGAATGCACGAACAGGTTCTTGCCCGTGCCCGTGGTGACCCCGACCGCGAATTCGCGGCCCTGGTATTCAACCACCGACACGGTCGCCTCGAATGCGTTGCGCCCATCGGTCGGCTGGCCCTCGCGGGCAACGACGAGGTCGTGCGGGCGGATGGCCACCCGTACCTCGTCGCCGACTGCCGCGGACTGGACCAGCGTGGCATCCAGCAGCAGCCCGTCGCCTTCGACCCGCGCGGAGCTCCCGGAGACCGAGACCACCTTCAAATCCAGCAGGTTGCGGTAGCCCATGAAGTCTGCCACGTGCCAGTTGGCCGGGTTGTCGTGCAACTCCGCCGGGGTGCCGATCTGCTGGACCTGGCCCTCGCGCAAGACCACCAGCCGGTCCGCCAGGCTGAGCGCTTCCTCCTGGTCGTGGGTGACGTAGATGGTGGTCAGGCCCAGGGACTGGTGCAGACGGCGGATTTCCGTGCGCATCTCCAGCCGTAGCTTCGCGTCCAGGTTGGAAAGGGGCTCGTCCATGAGTACCAGCCGCGGCTCGATCACGATGGCGCGGGCGATGGCGACACGCTGCTGCTGGCCTCCGGAGAGCTGGCCGGGAAGTTTTTTGGCGTGTTCCTCCAGCTTGACCAGGGCGATGGCTTCCTTGACGCGGCGGGAGACTTCCGCGCGCGGCCTGTTGCGCATCTGCAGCCCGAAGGCCACGTTCTTTTCCACCGAAAGGTGGGGGAAGAGCGCGTAGTTTTGGAAGACCATGCCGAAGTCGCGCTTTTCGGACGGCAGGACGTCCACGCGCTTGCCGTCGATGAGAATTTGTCCGTGGGTGAGGGGAAGCAGTCCGGCAAGGCAATTCAGCGCCGTCGATTTCCCGCAACCCGACGGTCCAAGCAGGGCGATGAACTCGCCCGCCCGGATCGTCAGGTTCAGGTCGACCAATGCGTCGTGGCCTCCAAAACTGCGTCCTACATTCTTCAGTTCAAGGGATCCGAATGCGTTGGCCGAGGTTGCCATGGTTACTTGGCCTCGAACTTTCCGGCGCCGATTTCGCGGTCCCAGATATCGAACGCCTGGACCATCTTCTCCGGGGTCAACGGCGTCACCTTTTCCTTCTCCTCGATCAGCGCGTCGTACCAGTCGCGGCCGAATTCGGCGATGGTGTCCTGGCTTTCCTGCGGAGCCTTGTCCAGGGTGGCATCCTTGACTGCCGGGCCGGGATAGAAGTAACCCGAATCGTAGGCCTTGGCATTCTGCTCGGGGGTGAGCATGTTCTGGAGCATCAGCAAGATCGCCGAGATCTTGTCGGCCGACTGGCCCTTCGGGACCACTGCGTAGTGCGCGTCGGTCACCCAGGTGAAGTCGTCGAACGCAGCTGCCTCGATCTTGTTTGGCTCCCGGTTTTCGGCCCGCGGTTCGATGTCCCAGCCGGTGGTGGTGGGGATCAGCGACCAGGTTCCGTCGGACATGTTGGTGATGACCTGGCCGGTGCCGGTCGGGTAGTTGTCAATGGTGGCACCCAGTTCCTTGAGGTACGCCCAGGTCTTGTCCCAGCCGTTCTCGGGATCGGTCGGATCCGAGTCGCCCAGGATGTAGGGAAGGCCCATCAGGAATGTGCGGCCGGGACCGGAGTTTGCCGGGCGGGCGTAGCCGAACTTACCGGGGTTGGCCTTGGCCCAGGCCAACACTTCCTCGGGCGTGCTGGGCACGTCCTTCACCACGTCCGGGTCGTACTGCAGCAATGGTCCGGACGGGTAGTAGGTGACAACGGCACCGAAGCCGCCGGCCAGTTCCTGCATGGCGGCTGCAGGCTCCAGGTAGTTGGCCTGGTTGGAGAGTCGGTCTCCGTATTCCGTCACCAGCGGGACCCACAGGTCCTGCCCGATTCCGGCCGAGAGTCCGTCGTTTCCGGTCAGGACCAGGTCGACTTGAAGCGACCCGCTGTCCACCTGCGGCTTGATGGTGCCGACCAGGTCCGGCGCGCCGCCGGTCTCCCAGGTGACCGAGGAGATGACATCCGGGTTTGCCGCCGCGAAGTCCTCGACCATCTTGCCGGTGAGTTTCTGGTTTCCCGCAACGTCCAGGATGTGCAGGGAGACGGGCGCGGACGGCTTGTCCGGCACCTCACCGCCGCTGGCTGCTGGGGCGGTGTTCGTCGTGCCGGTGTTCGGCGCCGAGCATCCAGTCATTGCCAAGGCGAGCACGGCGACTGTAGACGCAAGATATTTGATCTTTCGAGCCTTCATATCGTGTTCCTTCATCCTTTTTCTCCCTGGACGCGAGTGCCCAGAAGCTGCGGGTCATCCGCCGGTGACGGATGCGGTGGTGCTCGGCGCGGACACCGTGGGGCGATCCTTTGCGACTCCGGTCGATTCCCGGACCATCAGTTCAAAGGGAACTTCGTGGCATTCGGACTTGCGCGGCGTGCCCTGCAGGGCTTCCAGCAGTGCATCGACGCTGGTCCTGCCCATTTGAACGCGGGGAAAATCGACCGTGGTCAGGGTCGGCCAGACCAATGTGGAAACCGGGACGTTGTCAAAGCCGGTGACGCTGATGTCACCCGGAACGCTCAATCCCCGGTGCCGGAGTCGGTCCATCAGTCCTACGGCGACAAGATCGTTGAAGGCAATAACCGCAGTCGCTCCGCTGGCAATGGCCAGGTCCCCGGCATGGATGCCACCGGTGAACACCGGCTGGAAATTGCCGAGCTCGACCAGCTCAAGTTCCGGGAATTCCTGCCCCGCCGCCGCGAAGGACCGCTCGCGCTGGAGGTTCGCCCACGAGGCCTGCGGGCCGCCGGCGTAGGCAATCCTGCGGTGCCCCAGCGCCATCAGGTGACCCATGATGGACCGGAAACTCTCGGCATGATCAAAGGTAATGGAGGGCACTTCCGGAACACGACGGTTCACCAGCACCAGTGGCATTTCCTTGGCCAGCTGTTGGATGCTGGCATCGGTGCCACGCGCCGAACAGACGATGACGCCGTCCACCTGATGCGAAAGACCGCGGATGATTTCGGTTTCCACCGAGGCGTCTTCGTCAGTGTCGGCGATAAAGACGGCGTAGCCTGCGGCTCTTGCCCTCGCTTGCACTCCCTTGGCCATGGAACCGAAGAACGGATTCTCAAGGTCCGGCACGACTAGCCCAATGGCGCCGCTGCGGCCGGAGATGAGGTTGCGGGCGTTGAGGTTCGGCGTGTACCCGAGCTTCCGTGCCGTCTCCTGTACTCGGGCTCGGGTTGCCGCGTTGACCATTTCGGGCGACGACAGCGCACGGGACACCGTGGAAATGGAAACTCCGGCGATCCGGGCAATATCGCGGACTGTTACAGCCATCTCACACCACCCCGTGTCAGTTCATCCCCCCGTGCATCACCAGCGAATCGCTGTGATATGAAACATACTGCAAGCGTTTGCAGTGTGGGT
Organism: Paeniglutamicibacter sp. ORCA_105; assembly: GCF_045798545.1. Classification (NCBI taxonomy): domain Bacteria; kingdom Bacillati; phylum Actinomycetota; class Actinomycetes; order Micrococcales; family Micrococcaceae; genus Paeniglutamicibacter; species Paeniglutamicibacter sp. ORCA_105. Next base: position 57,920 of record NZ_JBIXLM010000021.1, read on the forward strand.
CAAGGCTTTTCAGAATCCATTCAAATGAAGAGTTGGCAGAGGGCTGGCCGATCACTAAGGATGCTCTACTAAACGAGCAGTGCCTGGGTTGGTCGATTCGTGGAACCACGCATCAGCAAGGCACGACGGAGCAACGGGTCCGGCGGACCAAGAAAGTTCACAAGTTGACGAAAAAGAGCAGAGTATTCGCAGCCGCAGCGGCCAGCACGTTCCGCGGCGCTACCTGTTTGGATCGCGAAGAACTATCAGACCAAATGCCAACCACTCGCATTGGGCCGGGAGAAAATCTCGAGGCCATCGAGTTGATTCTAGATGGCATCCTCGCCGACTTGGACCTGCGCTTGGCAAGGTATTCCCGCGTGAAGCTAGTGGAAATTTGGATGTAGCCCCGTCCAGCCAAAGACCTCTCAACCCGTTTACCCGAACACCGGTGAGGGACTACGCCGATACCGGGCAAAGCCTGTCCAAAACGTAGGCAATCACCAGCTGACCAAGCAAAACGGATGCTTCTGCGGATCAAGGTAGACACGGTAAGTCTTCGAGCCAGCTCCCATGGACGTTGCGCCCATGGACAGGACTTCGGTTTCGGCCAGGTCAAGGTCCTTGACCCTGACGTCAATGTGGGCCTGCTGCGGATGAAGGTGACCGGGCCACTCCGGTGCGACGTATGGATCCACACGCTGGAAGGCTATGGCCGGGCGATCCGGTGCATCACCGATACCCACCCAGTCGTCGTCGTTTTCGACTCGGATCATCCCCAGCAGTTCCTCATAGAAACTGGCCAAGCTGTCGGGGTTTTCGCAGTCAATTACCAATGCTTGCCATGAGCCAACCATGTCCGCACGCCTTTCCAAGGTCTGGTGTGTGTGGGTCTTCCTGCTCATCAAGTATGCGCCGCGGGTTCATTCTCGACCAGAGTCAGGTCTGCCGAAAATAAACGATCTCGGACGCCTTGCAATCCTCGTGACCTCGCGTCGTGCGCCCATCCCGTCCGTGGGAGGTGTTCCATGCCGAGAAGGACTCGCGCGTTTGATTTGACCAGCGGCTGGCCTTGGAGTTCATACCCAGGCAATCATGGATCGTTTCCCCGTTCACTCTTGCTGCTGTATCGGTTTCAGGTCCTCCCCGGCAATCGGTTTTCCTCGCTCTGGTGCGCTGCGGGCTCGGTTGGCGAGGTTCTCTGTGAGTAGCTACCGTCGGTGCAACTCGAGTGAAAGTTCGAGCATCGCCTCGGCGCTCCTGGACAGCCGAACCCCTTCGCTCCAAACCATGGATATCGGTACGTGGCGCACGGCCGGATGGATCTGGCGCACCACCAACGGTCGCCCCTCGTAGGAAACGTCTACGGCCGGACGCTGGACCAGGATCGAATATCCCATGCCACGGGCGACCATCGAACGGGTCACCTCGAAGTCGGTGGTGCGGAAGCGGATCCAAGGTGTCAGCCCGGCTGCGGAAAACATCATCTCGGTGTTCTCGCGACTCGGGTTCACGTCAAGCAAGATCATGGGCTCGTCGACAAGTTCGGCGAGCGCTACCGTATCCAGTGCCGCGAGCGGGTGGTCCGCCGGCAGCACGACAACGGGCACGGCCTCTCTCAACCGTTTGCGGGTCAGCCCCGGGGGAACAGTGAGATCGTAGGCAATGGCCAGGTCCAGCTCGCCCGAAAGCAGTCTCTCGTGGATTTCCTGCTGGGTTCCCGCGAAAAAGTCCAGCTCCACCTCCGGGTGCCGGTTTCCATACTCCGCCATGAGCTCGGTCAACAGCGTGGGAGCCAACGACGAATAGCATCCGATGACAACCTTGCCCCGCAGGGTGTTGCCCGCGTCGGCTGCCATGACCTGCAGATCCGTGGCGGCATGCAGCAGCCCCCGGGCCTGGGACAGAACATACTGGCCCGACGGGGTCAGGCTGACGCCGTGGGCTTTCCGCCTGATCGTCAGCTGCGCATTGAATGCGCGTTCCAGCTCGTTCAGTGCTCCGGTGATCGCCGAGGGTGAGAGCATCAATGCCGCCGCGGCCCCGGCAATGGACCCCTGCTCCCCCACGGCGACGAAGCATTCCAACTGTCTCAATGTGTACCGGGCCACAACACCTCGCTAAAAACGTGGATATACCGTTAGAACTCGTACTTTACCCGATGTTATGCAGTGGCTCACACTGGAGGAAACCAGCCGACCTTTCATACAGGAGTCCACCGCCATGAGTGCATCGAACACCCCGACCGCCACTTGTCCCTTCAGTGGCGCAACCAGTACCTCATCGGCCGTCGAGGAATCTGCAGGGGGAACCGCGGCGGGCGCATCGCCTGCAGCAACCATGACCGGAGCTGAAGCACCCGTGGCGGATTGGGTCACCATCCCGGATCTGCACGCCGACCCGTTTCCGATCTACCAGCGCATGCGCTCGGAGTCACCCGTCCACTGGGTCCCCGCGGTCAACCGCTACATGGTGACGTCCTACGCCGCGTGCCATGAAATCGAACAAGACGAGGCCCGCTTCTCCGCCAACGAGAACAACTCGTTGATGAAGCGCGCCATGGGCCACTCCATGCTGCGCAAGGACAACCCGGAGCACCAGGTGGACCGGGACTCCTACGGTGCCACGCTGCGTCCCGGCACCATCAAGAAGCACTGGAATGAGGTCTTCACCGCCAACCATGAGAAGTACCTGAGCGAGCTGGTCGTCAAGGGCCCGGGCGCGGACTTCGTCTGGGACTACGCGGCTCCCTACGCCGCGGAGAACCTGCGGTTGATCTGCGGATTCCACAACGCATCGCAACAAGACATGCAGCGCTGGAGCCAGACCATGATCGACGGAACCGGAAACTACGCCGACGACCCGGACGTCTGGGACAAGAGCGCCGCATCCTCGGCAGAGGTCGATGCCGCCATTGACGAGATGCTCCCCTACCTGGCCAAGAATCCCGACCACTCGCTGCTCTCCGGGCTGGCGTCCATGCCCATCCCGCTCGAGGCCATCCGCGCCAACCTGAAAATGACCATCGGCGGAGGACTGAACGAACCACGCGACGTCCTGGCCACCACCATCTGGGCCCTGCTGAACCACCCCGAGCAACTGGAAGCCGTGAAGAACGACGCCAAGCTGCATGCGGTGGCCTTCGAGGAATCCGTGCGCTGGGTCGCCCCGATTGGCATGTACCCCCGCGAAACCACCCAGGATGTCGTGCTCGAAGGCGTGCACCTGCCCAAGGGCTCCCGGCTCGGCGTGGTTCTTGGAGCCGCCAACCGCGACCCGGAGGTCTTTGAGGATCCCGAATCCTTCAACATCTTCCGCCCCAAGAAGCCGCACCTCGGCTTTGGCGGAGGCGTGCACTTCTGTGCCGGGACCTGGATCGCCCGGGCCCAGGTCGCCCAGATCGCCATGCCTGCACTGCTGGAGCGCATCCCCGACCTGCGTCTGGACCCCACCGCTCCCAGCATCGACTCCGGCTGGGTCTTCCGCGGCATGACCAAGATGCCGGTCACCTGGGGCTAGGCCCGCCGGCCTCCCCCCACACTCCACCGTCCCCACATTTCTCGACCACCCAAAGGAACCATCCCCCATGCCCACGATCACCTTCGCCCAGGCCACCGGCGAGTCCACCGAAGTCACCGTCGAGGAAGGCACCTCGCTCATGCGCGCCGCCGTCACCAACGGCATCGAAGGCATCGTCGGGGAATGCGGCGGCCAGGCCATGTGCGCCACCTGCCATGTCTACGTCCGCCCCGAATTCGCCGCCGAGCTGCCCTCCGTCAGCGACGACGAGGACGAAATGCTCGACTGCACCACCGCCGAGCGCACCGATGCCTCGCGCCTGGGCTGCCAGGTCACGATGTCCGGTTCACTGGCCACCATCGTCGTCGACGTTCCCTCGGACCAGGTGTAACCGCCATGGAAGACAACAACACCGAACACACTGTCGTCATCGGGGCCGGGCAGGCAGGCATCCAGGTCGCCGATTCCCTGCGCACCGAGGGCTACACCGGGGCAATCACCATCCTCAACGACGAGCCCGTCCTTCCCTACCAGCGCCCTCCGCTGTCCAAGGACTATCTGAATGTCGATTCACCCGCCGCTCCCCTGCCGTTGCGCGGGCCGGATTTCTTCACGGCCAAGGACATCACGCTGCACGCCTCCGCCGCCACAGCGGTGGACGCCGAGGCGCGGAACATTTCCTTGGCTGACGGCACCACACTTGGCTATACGCATTTGGTCTTTGCCACCGGCGCCGCCAACCGGCCCTTGCCGTGCCCGGGCGCGACGCTTGAGGGGGTCCATGCCCTGCGGACGCTTCTGGATGCGGAGAACCTGGAGGCGGCGCTGTCCACTGCACGGCGCGTCGTGGTGATCGGGGCGGGGTTCATCGGCCTGGAGTTCGCCGCCGCCGCCCGGGCGCGCGGGCTTGAAGTCACGGTGCTCGAATTTGCCCCGCGCCCCATGGGCCGGGCGCTCTCTGCAACGGCCTCGGAGTGGTTCGCCGCCCGGCACCGCGCCGATGGCATCGACCTGCGCCTGGGCGAGGGCGTGGCCGCCATCCACCGGGACGGAACCGGGTTGCGCGTCCAGTCGACAACGGGCGCCGGATACCCCGCGGACCTCGTGCTCTACGGGGTGGGCGTGGTGCCGCGTACCGAACTTGCCGAAGCGGCAGGCCTGGCCACCGACAACGGGATCTTGGTGGATTCCAACTTGCGCACCGAGGTGGCCGGCGTGTTGGCCGTCGGGGACTGCGCTTCGTTCCCCAATGCGCACACAGGTACCCGCACCCGGCTCGAATCGGTGCAGAACGCCACCGACCACGGCCGTCATGCCGCCCGCAGCATCATGGGACAACAAGCCGACTACGCGGAGGTCCCGTGGTTCTGGAGCACCCAGGGCAGCATCCGCCTGCAGATCGCCGGCATCTCGGATCCCCGAGACGAGCCGGTGGTACTAGGGGACCCGTCCGGCGGCAAGTTTTCCATTGCGCTGCTGCGCGATGGTGTGCTGGCGGCAGTGGAATCGGTCAACAGCCCTGCCGACCACATTGCCGCTCGCAGGCTCGTGGGCCGCGGCATCACGCTGGACGCCGAGGCCCTTGCCGATCCGGGATTCAGCCTCAAGGCCCTGGCCAAGGCCGGCATCCCGATACCGGCATGAGCCGCCGTGCCTCAGACCCGGCCCCAGGCCCCGTCCATCGCGGCAATGCAATGTTCCAGCAGGGCCGCGGCCCGGGGTCCGGGCGTGGAGTTGCGTGGCCAGATGGCCACGACCGCACTGGGGCTATTGGGCGGCTCGAGGTCCCTGATGGCCACCGGCAAACCGTCCAGCGTGTGCGGCGGATTATTGGGCCGGGCATACAGCAGCCCGTAGCCCAGGCCGCGCCCCACCATGGCATTGACCAGCACCACCTGCGGCAGTGAATAGGCGACGTTGGGATGGAGCCCCGCCTCGGCAAAGAGCCTGCGGGTGTTTTCGGTGCTTGGACTGGATTCGTAGTTGATCAGCGGTTCGTCCTCCAGCTCCGTCAGCGTGATCGATTTCTTGGCGGCCAGCGGGTGCTGCGGGTGCAGCACCACTTCGAGCCGCGTCTCATAGATCACGCGCTTGGCGAATCCGGTGGGCAGCAACAGGTCATAGACCAGGGCCAGATCCAGCTCTCCGTTCTCCAGTGCCGGGAGGAGGTCGTCGTGGGTGCCGACGCGCACCGTCACATCGATGCCCGGGTGCAGGGCGCGAAAGCCTTCGAGCATCGAAGGCACCACGTGGCTGGCAAAGGACGCGAAGCACCCGATGGACACCGGACCGCGCAGGGCTCCATCGGAGCGGGGAAAGGATTCGGCCAGTTCCTCTGTATCTGCAACGATGCGCGCGGCCCTGGCCGCAAAGTACTGACCGGCCGGGGTCATGCGCACCCCGTGGGACTTGCGCCGGACGCAGAGTTGTTCCCCGGCGATCCTCTCGACAGCGGTGATGGCCTGGGAAAGCGCCGATTCCGAGATGTTCAATTCGGTCGCGGCCGACCCCAGGGTCGAATGCCGCGGAAGTTCGGCCAGCAGTTCAAGCTGGCGCAGGGAGAAGCGGGCCATTCTTCAGTCCAATCAATAATGTTGTACAACTAATTGAAGTTTACTCAATCTATGTGGCCTGCAACACTGGTTCGTGACCTGGCATACAAAACCGGACTGCCACAGGCAGTCCTGGGGCACCAATGACCGAGTCGATCCAGTCCGAGCAGTCCGCTCAAAGAGGAGCACCATGAGCATTGCCCATAGCCAGACACCGGCCCAGCGCGCCAACCAGCGCCGGGTCGCGTTTGCCACGATCATCGGAACCACCATCGAGTGGTATGACTTCTTTGTCTACGCCACCGCCGCAGGCCTGATCTTCGCCGAGCTGTTCTTCAAGCCGGCCGGAGCACAGATCGGCCTGTTGCTTTCCTTCGCCTCGGTGGGCATCTCCTTCCTCTTCCGCCCGCTGGGCGCCTTCCTTGCCGGCCACTACGGAGACAAGATCGGCCGCCGCGCCATGCTGGTGATCACCCTGATCCTCATGGGCGCGGCAACCACCCTGATCGGCGTGCTGCCGACCTACGCCACGGCCGGGGTCATGGCCCCGATCATGCTGTTGCTCTTGCGCATCCTGCAGGGCATCTCTGCCGGCGGCGAATGGGGAGGCGCGGTGCTCATGGCCGTGGAACACGCTCCCAAGGACCGCCGCGGCCGCGCCGGGGCCTTCCCGCAGCTCGGTGTCCCGCTGGGCATGCTCCTGGCCTCCGGCGTCATGGCGCTGATGACCGGCGTCATCTCCCCCGGCGAGCAGTTCCTGGCCTGGGGCTGGCGTGTGCCGTTCCTGCTGAGCATCGTGCTGATCATCGTCGGCTACGTGGTGCGCCGTGCGGTCGATGAATCCCCGATCTTCGAGGAAATCGCCGCGAAGAAGCAGCAGACCAAGGTCCCGGTCGTCGAGCTGTTCCGCAAGCACTGGCTGCTGGTCATCCTGGCCGCCCTGGTGTTCGCCGGCAACAACGCCGCCGGATACATGACCACCGGTGGCTTCCTGCAGGCCTACACCACCAACCCCGACGGGCCGATCGGCTTCGAGCGGACCGATGTACTGGTGGCCGTCTCCTTTGCCGCGGCGATGTGGTTCATCTTCACGCTGCTCTCGGGCTACCTGGCCGACACGATCGGGCGCAAGCGGACCTACCAGATCGGCTTCACGTCCCAGGCCCTATGCGTCTTCCCGCTGTTCTGGCTCATCAACTCCGCCTCGTTGCCCATGCTGTACCTGGCCTTCGCGCTCTTCGCGGTCGGCCTGGGCCTGGCCTACGGCCCGCAGGCGGCCCTCTACTCGGAACTGTTCCCTGCGTCCGTCCGGTTCTCCGGCGTCTCCATTTCCTACGCCCTGGGTGCCATCATCGGCGGCGCGTTCGCCCCGATGATCGCCACGGCACTGGTCCAGGCAACGGGCACCACCACGGCGGTGTCTGCCTATCTCCTGGTCATGACGCTGGTTTCGCTCACGGCGGTGTCCCTGCTGCGCGACCGCAAGGGGATCGACCTCTCGATCAACAACCAGGCCGAGCAGGAAATCGGTGCCACGATCTTCGACAAGCGCCGCCCGGCACTCGAGTCGCAGGCCGTCCCGGTCAAGTAGCGGACCGATGCGCCAGTGGTCGGCTTGCCTGAGGGCAGGTTCCACGGCAGCACATGAATGGTCGGTGTCCGTCCCCCTTCAGGGGGGCGGACACCGACCATTCATTGGTTAACGGGTTGCGGAGCCGGCCGGAAACGCGACACCTTCGCCAACGACCCTCAGGTTCAGTTCCATGCCGGGGCGGGCCATCGAGGCGTTCCAGTGGCGGATGGTGATGACCTCCCCGCCGTTTGAAACCCCGGGCACCGGCGAAAGCCTGATCCGGACAGTGGTCTCCGGACCAAAGAACACGGTATCGACAACGACTCCCCTGATGGGCCCGTCCGCGGCGATGCGGATTTGCTCCGGGCGCAGCATCAGGCGCACCCGGCCCTGGACGGTTGCGTGGCGCACGGGGATGCCGCCGAGCGAACAGGTGGCCAGCGAACCCTGGAGCAGGGCATCGAGCATGACGGCATCGCCCAGGAATTCGGCGGTGTCTTGGTCAGTCGGGCGGCTGTAGACGGAGAACGGGGTGCCGGTCTGGGCCAGGGTCCCCGCGCGCATGACCGCCACCTGGTCGGCGAACGACAGCGCCTCGGCCTGGTCGTGGGTCACCAGGATCGTGGTGATTTCCGCGGCATGCAGGACGTCGGCCACGGCCTTGCGCGTGGCCACGCGCAGCCCCGCGTCCAGGGCCGAGAACGGCTCGTCAAGCAACATCAGCTTCGGCTTGCGCGCCAGGGCGCGGGCCAGGGCCACGCGTTGCTGCTGGCCACCGGAAATCTCGTGCGGGCGGCGCTGCCCGATGGAAGATTCCAGCGAAACCATGTCAAGCAGTTCGGCCACATGTCGGGCATTGGCACTGCGGCCGGCGAGGTTCCAGGAACGGTCCAGCCCGAAGGCAATGTTCTGGGCAACGCTCAGGTGCGGGAAGAGCGCTCCGTCCTGTGCCACGTAACCGATTTCGCGCTTGTGGGCCGGCACCCAGGCGTCCCCCGCTACCATGCGGTTGTTCAGTTCGATGGTGCCGCTGTCCGGATTCTCGAAGCCTGCAATCAGGCGCAGCAAGGTGGTCTTCCCCGATCCCGAGGGACCGACAATCGCGGTGGTCCCGCCCTCTGCCACGGCAAGGTCCACGCCCTGGAGGACCTGCTTGGAAGCAAAGCCCTTGACCAGTTTGCTGATGTGCAGGAACCTAACGGCTGGTATGAGCCCGTGCATCGTGGGCGCCTGGGGTGCTGACGTGGTCATTGTCCGGCTGCTTTCTTTGACTGTTGGAACAGCAGGTAGGTCATGGGTACGGAAATAAGGATCATCAACATCGCATAGGGTGCGGCCCCCGCATAGTCGATCTCGCTGCTCTTGGCCCAAAATGCCGTGGCCAGGGTGCGGGTGCCGTTGGGTGCCAAAAGCAAGGTGGCGGTCAGCTCGTTGACGATGGCCAGAAAGACCAGTGCTGCTCCCCCCGCCGCGGCCGGGGCGGTCAGCCGGAGGGTGACCCGGAAGAAGGCCAGTGCCGGGGAACGGCCCAGGGAGCGGGCCGCCTCCTCGAGCTCGCGCGGTGCCTGGGAAAGTCCGGCCCGAAGGTTCACCAGCGCGCGCGGCAGGAACAAGAGCACGTACGCGGCGAGCAGCACATATGCGCTTTGGTAGATCCCGGGGGCCAGGCGAATGGACACGGTGACAAACGCCAGGCCCACCACGATCCCGGGCATGGAACTGGTGACGTAGTTGGACAGTTCCAACAGCTTGCTGAACCAGTTGGCATGGCGCACGGCCAGGAACGCCATGGGGAAGGCGACCACGACGGTCACCAAGGCGCCCCCCAAGCCGTAACCCAAGGTCTGGAGGAGTGCCGGGATAAACTCATCGGGCGACCAAATCTCCGAACCCCCGGCAATGAGCCATCGAAGCACGGAATACAGGGGCACGCCCACCGACAGGACAATAAGCGCCAGCAAGGCCAGTTGGGAGGCAACTTCATGGCCCCCCAGACGCAGGCGGAACGCAAGCCCCTGCGCACCGAAGCCGACGCGCGAGTACCGCGCATTGCCGCGCGCCTTGGACTCCGCGAGCAAAAGCAACATGCACAGCAGCACCAGGACGCTGGCCAGCATGTTTCCCGCAGCGCCGCTGAAGGCCGACTGGAACTGCACCATGATGGCCGTGGTGAAGGTGTCGAACCGGATCATGGCGAAGGCGCCGTATTCGGAAAGCAAATGAAGTGCCACCAGAAGGGCTCCGCCGGCCATGGCGATGCGCAACTGAGGCAGCACCACCCGGAAGAACACTGACCAGGGTCCCAGGCCAAGGGAAGCGGCGGATTGTTCAATGGCCGGGTCCAAGCGCCCTAGGGTCGCCGCGACAGGAATGTACACCAGCGGGAAATAGGACAACGTGGCAATCAGGGTTCCGGCCCCCAGACCAGCGATCGAGGGCACTGTGGAGGCCCACGCATAGCTGTTGACGAACGCCGGAATGGCCAGCGGGGCGGCTAGGGCCAGCGCCCACCAGCGGTGCCCACGCATGGTTGTGCGTTCGACCAGCCACGCGCCGCCCACTCCGAGCACCAGGCACAGTGGAACCGTGAAAACGACGAGCAAAATGGTGTTGAGCAGCAGCTCGCCCACGCGCGGACGGATGACGAGTTCCATGACCGTGTCCCAGCCGGTGGCAACCGTCATGTAGCCGACGTAGCCCAGCGGGACCAGGGAAAACAGGGCGATGAAAGTTGCCAATAGTGCGAGCGTCGAAACGCCCAATGGCGGGCGGGGGGCTTTGCCCCCGCCCGCCATCCTCGGTCCCGGCTTGGTGCCGGGAACCAACTGGATCTTGCTCATGGTGCTACAGCAGTCCTGCCTTGTTCATCAATTCAGCGACCTTGGCCGAGTTCAACTTGGCCGGGTCAACCGTCGGAGCCTGCAGCTCCTCGAGGGGAACCAGCTTCTCGTTGGAGGCAACTTCGGAACCAACTGCGTATTCAAATGACGTTCCGGTCTTCAAGATCTCCTGGCCGGCCTTGCCGGTTACGAACTTCAGGAATTCCTGTGCCTGGGCCGCATTCTTGGAGGAAGCGAGGACTCCGCCACCTGAGACCGAGACGAATGCTCCCGGATCCTGGTTCTTGAAGTAATGCGAACTGACGTTGTTCGAGTTTTCACCGGTCTTGGCCTGATCGCCAAAGAAGTAGTAGTGGTAGATCAGCGCGGCATCGACTTCGCCGGCATTCACTGCCTTCATGGCAGTGGAGTTGCCCTTGTACGCCGTGAAGTTTTCCTTCATGCCGGCGAGCCACTCGGTCGTTGCTGCTTCGCCCTCAAGTTCCAGCAAGGCGGCAACAATGGCGTGGAAGTCGGCTCCGGTCGGGGAAGCAGCCCACTTGCCCTTCCACTCAGGCTTGGCCAGATCCAGCATGGACTTGGGCAGCTGGTCGGCGCTGATCTTCTTCGGATCGTAGACGAACACTGTAGAGCGGGCCGCGATGCCGGTCCATTTGTTGGTGGAAGGACGGAATTCGGCAGGTACTTGGTCAAGGGTGGCCTGGTCGATGTCGGCGAATAGACCGGCATTCTCAACCTGCGCCATTGCGGGAGAATTTTCGGTCAAGAAGACATCCGCAGGGGAAGCCTGGCCCTCCTGGATGATCTGGTTGGACATTTCGGTGTCCGAGCCGTTGCGTACGGTGACCTTGATGCCGGTCTCGGCCGTGAAGGCGTCAACCCATTCCTGGGCCAGGCTTTCGTGCTGTGCGTTGTAGACCGTGATTTCGCCCGCGTCCGCGGCACCCGGAGCAGGGGCCGGGGCGTTGGCGGAGCATGCGGTCAGCCCGAGGGCCGCGGTCGCGATGACGGCGAGGCCAGTCAGCACATTTTTTCGAATCGTCATGGCACGGCGCTTTCTCTGGGAGCGAGGTCTTGGGCCCGGAAGATTCTTCGGTGGGCCTGCCCACATAGCTTAGGTATGACTTACCTAATTCACCAAACAAAACGGAGCGCAATGCACTGCCCGGCCCGATTGCCCCGTCCCACGAAATGCAAGTGTTCAACAATCCCATTCATCGTGCTGAATTCGACGAGCAATTCCCTACTCGAATTCATCCTACTGAACGAGCGCTTTTCGCAACGATGGAAGGCCGGTGCGAATCGCTCCACCGCACCGCACGACCTTCACGTCGGGTAGCACAGTCGCATGTTCCTCGGCGTCACAATTGACACAAATACGCGCCTGCCGGCTTGACGCCTTAAAGCACAGTGCCCCCGGGGCCGATCAAACGGCGCCGAGGGCAATGTGAAATGTTCAGTTTTCGCGGTCAAGCCGAGCGACCGGTCAACGAAATCAGGATCTGTCTACTTGTAGGGGCGGAACTCGCCGACCATCGGGCAGTCAAACGGGTCGCGCGCCGAGAGTCCGACCTTGTTCAGGTACGTGATGACCTGGGCATAGGACTGGGTCACCGAGGTGACCGTGTACGGGACCTTGAGCTCGTGGCAGTATTCGCGCACGATGGCGGCAACGCCTGCGAGGTTGGCACGGGGCATCGACGGGAACAGGTGGTGTTCGACCTGGTAGTTCAAACCGCCGAAGACGTGTGAGAGTACGCGGTTGCCAAAGGTCGAGCGGGCCATGACGTTGCGGCTGGTCAATACCTGGCGTGAGAAGAAGTCGATGCGCGACTCCTTGGGAATCAGCGGCATGCCCTTGTGGTTCGGGGCGAACGAGGCGCCCATGTACACGCCGAATACCGCGAGCTGAACGCCAATGAAGGCCGAGGCGATGCCCACCGGCAGGAAGATGTAAATGGCTGCCACATAAAGGGTCAACCGAATGATGATCGAAATGATCTCGCGCCTGCGGTCCTTGACCCGCTCGCTCGTGAACAAATAGATCATGGAACGCATGTGCAGGTTGAAACCCTCAAGGGTCAGCAGCGGGAAGAACAGGTAACCCTGGCGCTCGGTGATCCATTTCAGGAACCCCTTCTGCTTTTGGGCGTCCTCGGTCTGGAACGAAATGGTGTCCCACTCGATATCCGGGTCCTTGCCAACCGTGTTGGGCATGGCATGGTGTTTGTTGTGCTTGTTCATCCACCACTGGTAGCTGATGCCAACCACGAAGTTGGCCAGAAAGCGGCCGATCTTGTCATTGGCCGGGCCCGAGGTAAGGATCTGGCGGTGCGAGGCCTCATGGGCAAGAAATGCGAACTGGGTCAGGATGACACCAATGGCAGCGGCAATGAGCAGCTGGTACCAACTGTCCCCTAGCAGAACAAAACCGGTGACGGCTCCGCCAAGCATGGCCACAAGGACGCTGATGAGCCCAAGGTAGTGGCCCTTGCGGCGGCCCAACAGGCCGGCGTCACGAACGCGGATTTTGAGGTGGCGGTAATTGTTGGCTCCGGCCGAACCACGCGATACACGTTGTTCCGGGGCCGAGGGGGTCAAAGTGGAACTCATACTACTCAAGGGTCACTCCCGGTAAACGGTTAGGGCGGCGGTTTCAGTCGCAAGAACTGAAAATCTCGGTTCCTATCTACAAGAGCTTACGTGCTATGCATGTGAAATGCCTGATCGTTGCGCATTGACACCAATTAGCTGAATTCATTTTCGGGCATGGACTCCGCACGATCATGCGACAATCCGCCCCTCGCCCCGTCGTTCCGGGGCTTTCCGCCGGCTCGACCAATTCCCCATATATAGCCGACAGGGCATATGTGGGCTGTGTCATGCCCCCAAAAACAGAATCCGACCGAGCCGAACCGGAGGTCCTTGGACCCGCGGTTGGGCTCGGTCAGAGTTGTTGCCGGGCCTATTTCCGGTTGGCCCGCAGCACCTCGAGCCGCTGCCGGTACTCGGTTTCATCGATTTCACCACGTGCATAGCGCTCGCGCAGCACGCCTTCGGCGCTCATGGGGTCGCCCTGGACACGGTGGCGCCAATACATGCGGCGGCTGAAGAAGATAAAGAATCCAATGAGCAGGATCCAGAAGAGCGGGAATAGGAAGAACCATCCGGGGCCATGTCCCGGTCCCCAGGCGTGGGCCGGCATGGATGCAAGTGCGGGAAGAATCGCGGTCGTCATAATGGGTTGCTCCTCAAAGAGTGAATAGCGGGATTTCGAGGCTCTATGCCTCATGTATCCACTTTCATCCTTGGGAGTCCTTCGCCGCATCGGCCACGTGGAGACACCTAGGGGTCCAGTGCGTACTCCGGTCGGTGCAGGCGCGGGCGGTGCCGGGATTAGTCGGGATTCCGTCGGGACGTCTGCGGAGCGGGCTGCGCACCGGGAGTGATGAGTCCGCTTTCATAGGCGATGACCACGAGCCCGGTCCGGTCGCGCACTCCCATTTTCCCGATGATGCGTGAGACATGGGTCTTGGCGGTCAGCGGGGTGATGAAAAGCTCCTCGGCGATTTCGGCGTTGCTCTTGCCGGTGCCGATGAGCATCAGGACCTCGCGTTCGCGTTCGGTCAGCACGTCGAACGCCGCAGGTTGCCGCGACGCCGGCACGGGCTTGGTGGCGGCAACTTGTGCCAGCAGCTTTCGGGTCACCGAGGGCGAGAGCAGCGAGTCCCCCGCCGCGACGATGCGCACGGCCGCGATGAGCTCCTCGGGTTCGGTGTCCTTGACCAGGAACCCGGAGGCGCCGGCCCGAATGGAATCGAGGATGTAGTCTTCTAGTTCGAACGTCGTGAGCATGATGATCCGGGTGTGTGCCAGAGACGGATCCGAGGCGATGGCCGCAGCGGCAGTGATGCCATCGCCCTGGGGCATGCGGATGTCCATCAATACGATGTTGGGTTTCAGGACGCGCGCCTGCGCAAGTGCCTGCACGCCGTTGGAAGCCTGGCCGAGCACCTGCATGTCGTCCTCGGCCCCCAGGAGCGCGGAAAATCCCGCCCTGATCAGCGATTGGTCATCAACGATGAGAATGCCGATCATGTGGCTCCCTGTTGTCGGATCGTGAGCTGTCGGGGTTTCAGGCATGGGGCTTCCCGGGCGCCGGCAGCCAGGCGTTGATACGGGTTCCGGCCCTGTCCGCTCCGCCGGCTTCCCCGGTGGTGATCGTGAGTGTTCCGCCGTGGGCGCCCAGGCGTTCGCGCATCCCGCCAATCCCGTTGCCCTCGTCCCCGGTGCCCATGCCGATCCCGTCGTCCGTCACGGCGACCGCGGCATGCGCGTCATCAAGTTCGACGGCCACGGTCACGCGGCTGGCCTTCGCGTGCCGCACGATGTTGGTCAGGGATTCCTGCACCACCCGGTAGAGAATGTTCTCCACGCGCTCATCGATCCATTCCGGTGGCGGCAGCACCGGCGGGGTAAAGGTGATGGACAGGTTCGCTCCGCGGACCCTCGCGATGAGTTCGTCGAGTTGCTCCAGCCGTTGGCTGGGAACCCGCGGCGCGTCTTGTCGCAGGACGGCAAGGACGTCGCGGACCTCGGAGAGCGCGTCCTTGGATCCGGTCTTGATGTTTTCCAGTGCCGCGAGCATCCCGGAGGTGTCGCCGTCCTTCTTGGCCAGGTGCAGGGCCACGGAAGCCTGCACGTTGATCATGGACAGCGAATGCGCCACAACGTCGTGGATGTCCCGTGCCAGCACCAGGCGTTCCTCGTCGCGCTGGTGCCTGGCCCGCTCGTTGGCTGCCCGACGGAACTCGTCGCGCCGGGCCTTGGCACTGCGCCCCAGCTCCCCTGCCAACAGGACGACGATCAACCACACGAGCACGAAGAAGACCCGTGTGCTCTCTCCGTGCTGCAGGGCTAGCAGCAGGAACACGATTCCGGCGGCCGCGGCACTCCCCCATGCCCACCAGCGGGCCCCGGCGAGGACGGCAAGGACCAACCCAATGGCAAACGACAGAGGGAACGGGCCCCAGGGGAAGCCTGCCGCGACGTAGCCCACGGTCACCAGCCCGATGCCGGCAACCATGGGTCCGGGCGCTCGGCGGCGCAACAGCAGCAGGGCCGGTCCCGTCAGCAGGAGCAGGACCGCGCCCCACGGCAGGGACTCGTCAAACCGCCGTGCGGCGAAGTGGGTTCCGATCAATTGCACGACCGCCACGGCCACCGGCAGGATGCCCAGTGGAGGACGGTGTCGGTTGATCATGAGACGAGACTACTCGTTCGCACTCCCCGCAATCATCCGGCCGTGGCCGTAGGCACGCATACGCCGCCGGGAGTACGAACCGCCGCCTAACCCGCGGGGTTGTCCTAGTGAGTGCCCGCCAGGATCACGTCAAACCCCTGGCAGGTCAGGATCCAAGGCCGGACGTCCGCATTCAGGGAGCAGTCCTTCGTCTCAATATTCGTTTCCGTCGGGAAGCCGCTGTTGGGTGCCTCCACATACATGTTGGGCGAGTCCGGAACCCAGACTGACACAATGTCTTGGTCGACAATGCTGCGGTCCAGGAGTACCCGCTGTCCATTCAGGGCGGTGACCGAATCCATCGCGCCCATTCCGGCGCCGAGCATGGCAAAGAAGAGCACCAAAATCCAAAACAGAAGCAGCACGGTACCGGCCGCCAAAAGCACGAGCTGCACGAGAACGAACAAGGCATTGCTCCGGATTCGTGAAACCGGCGGTGCGATCAATAGAACCAACGCGGTTCCCAACGCCAAGCCGCCGAGCAGACATGCAAGAACTGCGAACTCTCCGTCATGCCAGCCCGCGTATAAGACCAGCCGGTTGCCTGCCCCATCATGGAATGGCCGATCGAACAGCCAACCCATCACCGCGAAGCAGGCCATCGCGAACACCGTCAGACCGATGACCCACCGGATACGCACCGAGATGGTGGGCCGCGAAGCGGATGAGGTGTCAGTGGTCATGGCGACCATCGTATGCAGGCAAGCCAACGATTGCCTGGCAAATGACAACGCCCGGACCGTCGTTGCTTGGTGGCGATCCGGTTAGATACCGGCCGCGCGCTCCGCGGATTCG